>NZ_JANZZD010000024.1:0-34914 GCF_026419595.1 Tepidiforma sp.
ACCTTCATCCGCGCCATCGACGTCCCCGGCCTCGTCCCCGGCGACCGCGACAACCCCCGCTTCGAAAAGTACTGGAAGGCCGTCGACGCCGGCGATGAGCGCGCCCGCGAGGCCGCCCTCCGCGAACTCGAACAGGAGCTCGGCACCAACGAGCGCCTGCTCGCCATGTTCGAAGCCGTCGATACGAGCGACATCCGCCAGTTCATCGCCACCACCATCAGCAAAGAGCCGCGCGACCCCGGCGTCGAGAACAAGCACGAAGCCCTGCTCGACTTCTACCGGAAGATCCGCCCCGGCGACCCGCCGACGGCCGACAACGCCCGCAACCTGCTGAAGACCCTCTTCTTCGACCCGCGCCGCTACGACCTCGGCCGCGTCGGCCGCCACAAGGTCAACAAGCGCCTCGAGCTCGAAGACCCGACCGACCAGCGCTGGCTCCGCCCCTACGACCTCGTCGCCATCGTCCGCGAGCAGATCAACATCAACAACGGCCGCGGCCACCACGACGATATCGACCACCTTGGCAACCGCCGCGTCCGCGCCGTCGGCGAACTCATCCAGCAGCAGTTCCGCGTCGGCCTCCTCCGCATGGAGCGCGTCGTCCGCGAGCGCATGACCATCACCGACCCCGAAGAGGCCACGCCCAGCGCCCTCATCAACATCCGCCCCGTCGTCGCGGCCATGAAGGAGTTCTTCGGCGGCAGCCAGCTCTCCCAGTTCATGGACCAGACGAACCCGCTCTCCGAGCTCAACCACAAGCGCCGCCTCTCCGCCCTCGGCCCCGGCGGCCTCTCCCGCGACCGCGCCGGCTTCGACGTTCGCGACGTCCATCACAGCCACTACGGCCGCATCTGCCCCATCGAAACGCCGGAAGGCCCGAACATCGGCCTCATCGGCTCCCTCGCCACGTACGCCCGGCTCAACAAGTTCGGCTTCATCGAGACGCCGTACCGCCGCGTCTACCGCGAAATGCTCTCCGATGACCCGAACCTCATCGGCCGCATCCTTCGCGAAGACGCCCTCGACGCTGAGGGTGCCCTCATCGCGCCCCGCGGCACCCGCATCGACGCCGCCCTCGCCCAGCGCCTGGCCGCGGCCGGCCGCTCCGTTCCCATCCAGCCCTGGGTCTCCAGCGAAATCGTCTACCTCACCGCCGACGAAGAGGACAAATTCAAAGTAGGCCAGGCCAACACCCGCATCGACGCCGACGGCCACTTCATCGATGAGCGCGTCGAAATCCGCCTCTTCGAAAACTTCCTCACCGTCCCGCCCATCGAGGTCGACTACATCGACGTCTCGCCCAAGCAGATGGTCTCCGTCGCCTCCGCCCTCATCCCCTTCCTCGAGCACGACGACGCCAACCGCGCCCTCATGGGCGCCAACATGCAGCGCCAGGCCGTGCCCCTCGTCCGCCCCGAAGTCCCCCTCGTCGGCACCGGGATGGAGCACCGCGCCGCCGTCGATTCCGGCCACGTCCTCCTCGCCGAAGGCGACGGCGAGGTGCTCGAAGCCACCGGCACCCACATCAAAATCCACTACGACGACCCGGCCCTCAACACCGACGCCGGCGGCGCCAGCCGCACCTACCGCCTCACCAAGTTCACCCGCTCCAACCAGGGCACCTGCCTCAACCAGCGCCCCATCGTCTTCCGCGGCGAGCGCGTCCGCGCCGGCCAGCCCATCATCGACAGCTCCAGCACCCAGGGCGGCGACCTCGCCCTCGGCCAGAACATCCTGTGCGCCTTCATGAGCTGGGAGGGGTACAACTTCGAGGACGCCATCATCCTCTCCGAAAACCTCGTCCGCGAAGACAAGTTCACCTCCATCCACATCGAGAAGCACGAAGTCGAAGCCCGCCAGACCAAGCTCGGCGACGAAGAGATCACGCGCGACATCCCCAACGTCGGCGAAGATGCCCTCAGCCAGCTCGATGAGGACGGCATCATCCGCATCGGCGCCGAGGTCCGCGAAGGCGACATCCTCGTCGGCAAAGTCACCCCCAAGGGCGAAACCGAGCTCACCGCCGAGGAGAAGCTGCTCCGCGCCATCTTCGGCGAAAAGGCCCGCGAGACGAAGGACACCTCCCTCCGCGTCCCCCACGGCGAGCGCGGCAAAGTCATCGACGTCAAAGTCTTCACCCGCGAGAACCACGACAGCCTGCCCGCGGGCGTCAACAAGCTCGTCCGCGTCTCCATCGCCCAGCGCCGCAAGATCTCCGAAGGCGACAAAATGGCCGGCCGGCACGGCAACAAAGGCGTCATCAGCCGCATCCTCCCGCGCGAGGACATGCCCTACCTCGAAGACGGCACCCCCGTCGACATCATCCTCAACCCCATCGGCGTCCCCAGCCGCATGAACATCGGCCAGGTCCTCGAGACCCACCTCGGCTGGGCGGCCAACACCCTCGGCTTCCGCGCCATCAGCCCCGTCTTCGACGGCGCCCGCGATTACGAGATCGACGACGCGCTCGCCCTCGCCTGGATGGCCCACGAAGCCGGTGCCTTCTACTACGTCGACCCCCGCGACCGCGGCTTCGACCCCGAGCGCCTGAAGGCGTGGATCGCGGAGCAGGGCTACGACCCGGATGCCGTCTTCACCAGTCCCGAAGACGGCGCCCCGGCCCGCGCCTGTCTCGAAATCTGGCTCAACCGCCACCGCGCCGAGACCGGCCAGCCGCCCATCGAGCGCGGCCGGCACACCCGCGAAGAGCTCGACGACCTGGCCAACCAGGTCTACCGTGAGACCAACGTCCCGCCCCCGCTCTTCGGCAAGATGCGCCTCTACGACGGCCGCACCGGCGAGCCCTTCGACCAGCCGGTCACCGTCGGCTACATCTACATGCTCAAGCTCATCCACCTCGTCGAAGACAAGATCCATGCCCGCAGCACGGGGCCCTACAGCCTCATCACCCAGCAGCCCCTCGGCGGCAAGGCCCAGTTCGGCGGCCAGCGCTTCGGCGAAATGGAAGTCTGGGCGCTCGAAGCCTACGGCGCCGCCCACATCCTCCAGGAGCTCCTCACCGTCAAGTCCGACGATGTCGTCGGCCGCGTCAAAACGTACGAAGCCATCGTCAAGGGCGAAGACGTCCTCGAGCCCGGCGTCCCCGAGTCGTTCAAGGTGCTCGTCAAAGAGCTCCAGAGCCTCGGCCTCGCCGTCGAGGTCTCCAACGACGAAGGCAGCTCCGTCTCCTTCATCGACGATTCCGCCAACGACCTGCCGGAGCTCGGCCTCAACCTGACCGGTTTCGAACGCGAGGAGGATTTCTTCAATGCTCGAGGTCAATGATTTCAACCAGGTCCGGATCGCCCTCGCCAGCCCCGAGCAGATCCGCTCCTGGAGCTACGGCGAAGTCACCAAGCCCGAAACCATCAACTACCGCACCCTGAAGCCGGAAAAAGACGGCCTCTTCTGCGAAAAGATCTTCGGGCCCACCAAGGACTTCGAGTGCTACTGCGGCAAATACAAGCGTGTCCGCTACAAGGGCATCATCTGCGATAAGTGCGGCGTCGAAGTCGCCCGCGCCAAGGTCCGCCGCGAGCGCATGGGCCACATCGAACTCGCCAGCCCCGTCAGCCACATCTGGTTCGTCAAGGGCACGCCCTCCAAGCTCGGCCTCCTCCTCGATATCTCCCCCCGCAACCTCGAGCGCGTCCTCTACTTCGCCCAGTACATGATCACCGAGGTCGACGAGGCCGCCCGCACCTACGAAATCCAGCGCCTCCAGCGCGAGCGCGAAGACGCCCTCGCCCACCGCCTCGCCGATATCGCGCCCCGCCTCGAGCAGCTCGAACAGCAGCTCGAAGAAGCCAACCGCTCCCTCCAGGAGAAGGTCCGCGAGAAGCAGGCCCAGATCGAGGCCGAGCGCAAAATTTCGCGCGACGCCCTCGAGGCCGCCATCCAGCGCGCCAACGAAACCGTCGCCGCCGCCAAAGGCGGCACCCTCGAGGCGCCCATCGAAATCCTCGGCGATGTCATCCTCGAGGCCGGCGTCAAGGTCACCGCTGCCCAGGTCGGCAAGGTCGAGCGCGAGGGCCGGAAGAAGCTCGAAGCCTTCGACAAGGAAACCGAAAAGCTCAAGGAGCAGGAATCCCTCGTCGCCGATACCGCCCTCGAGGACGCCAAGCAGGCGCTCTACGACGAACTCCACCCGCTCCAGCAGAAGAAGCAGCAGGCCCAGAACGAGGTCGACGACCAGTTTAAGGAGCGCCTGCGCGACCTCGAATCGCTCCGCGACCCCGTCCGCGACGACGAGATCGTCCTCCTCACCGAAACCCGCTACCGCGAGCTCTCCGAAGCCTTTGGCCACGTCTTCAAGGCCGCCATGGGCGCCGAGGCCGTCCTCCACGTCCTCCAGCGGCTCGACCTCGATGCCCTCCGCGCCAAGCTGAAGCAGGAGATCCTCGTCGCCTCCGGCATGCGCCGGAAGAAGGCCACCAAGCGGCTCAACGTCGTCGAAGCCCTCCGCAACTCCGGCAACAAGCCCGAGTGGATGATCTTCCAGGTCCTCCCCGTGCTCCCGCCGGACCTCCGCCCCATGGTCCAGCTCGACGGCGGCCGCTTCGCCACCAGCGACCTCAACGACCTTTACCGCCGCGTCATCAACCGCAACAACCGCCTCAAGCGCCTCCTCGATCTCGGCGCCCCCGAGATCATCATCCGCAACGAAAAGCGCATGCTGCAGGAGGCCGTCGACTCCCTCATCGACAACGGCCGCCGCGGCCGCGCCGTCTCAGGCTCCGGCAACCACAAGCTCAAGAGCCTCTCCGACATGCTCAAGGGCAAGCAGGGCCGCTTCCGCCAGAACCTCCTCGGCAAGCGCGTCGACTACTCCGGCCGCTCCGTCATCGTCGTCGGCCCCGAGCTCAAGCTCCACCAGTGCGGCCTGCCCAAGCGCATGGCGCTCGAGCTCTTCAAGCCCTTCGTCATGCACTCCCTCGTCGCCAAGGGCCTCGCCCACAACATCAAGAGCGCCAAGCGCATCGTCGAGCGCGCCCGCCCCGAGGTCTGGGACGTCCTCGATGAAGTCATCCGCGACCGCCCGGTGCTCCTCAACCGCGCGCCGACCCTCCACCGCCTCGGCATCCAGGCCTTCCAGCCCGTCCTCATCGAAGGCTCCGCCATCCAGCTCCACCCGCTCGTCTGCGCCGCCTTCAACGCCGACTTCGACGGCGACCAGATGGCCGTCCACGTCCCCCTCAGCCGCGAAGCCGTCGCCGAGGCGAAGCAGGTCCTCATGTCCACCAAGAACCTGCTCTCGCCCGCCAGCGGCGACCCCATCGTCGCGCCCTCGCTCGACATGGTCCTCGGCTGCTACTACATGACCGACATCGACCGCAACGGGCGCGGCGCCTACCGCGAAGAGAACGGCCGACCCGTCCAGGGGCTCTACGGCTCCTTCCAGGAGGCCCGCCTCGCCTACGACCTCGGCATCATCGATATGCGGGCGCCCATCCGCGTCCGCACGGACCGCGCCGTCATGGGCGAAGGCGGCGTCGTCACCGAGCCCCCGGTCCGCCCCGACGGCACCCGCGGCACCCACGTCATCGAAACCACCGTCGGCCGCATCATCTTCAACGAAGTCCTTCCCGAGGAGATCCCGTTCCAGAATCAGAACATGGACCGGCCGAACCTCCGGAAGGTCGTCGCCATGTGCTATCGCGCCCTCGGCGGCGAGCGCACCGGTGAAATCGTCGACCGCATCAAGGCCGTGGGCTTCCACTACGCCACCCGCTCCGGCGTCACCATCGCCGTCCACGAAATCCAGGTGCCCAAGAACAAAGCCGAGCTCCTCGCCGAGGCCGACCGCAAGGTCGATGCCCTCATGGAGCAGTACCAGATGGGCCTCATCACCGAGGAAGAGCGCTACGAAGGCACCGTCGCCATCTGGGCCGAGACCACGAGCCAGATCGAGCGCGCCATCAAAGAGCGCATGCACGAATACGGCTCGCTCCACTACATGGCCTCCTCCGGCACCAAGGGCAACATCACCCAGATCCGCCAGATGGCCGGCATGCGCGGCCTCATGGCCGACCCCAACGGCAAGGTCATCGAGCTCCCCATCCGCGGCTCCTTCCGCGAAGGCCTCTCCGTCCTCGAATACTTCATCTCCACCCACGGCGCCCGCAAAGGCCTCGCCGATACGGCCCTCCGCACCGCCGACTCCGGCTACCTCACCCGCCGCCTCATCGACGTCGCGCAGGACGTCATCATCCTCGAAGAAGACTGCGGCACCACCGCCGGCCTCTGGATCGAGCAGGACGAGCGCGACGACCTCGAACCCCTGCGCGCCCGCATCATCGGCCGCTACGCCGCCATCGATATCGTCGATGAAGCCACCGGCGAACTCCTCTGCCGCCGCAACGAAGAGATCAACGAAGCCGTCGCCGACGAAATCGACCGCCGCGGCATCCGCCGCGTCTTCGTCCGCACCCCGATGTCCTGCGAAGCCGAGCGCGGCCTCTGCCAGCTCTGCTACGGCCGCGACCTCGCCCGCGGCGAGCTCGTGAAGCTCCGCACCGCCACCGGCATCATCGCCGCCCAGTCCATCGGCGAGCCGGGCACCCAGCTCACGATGCGCACCTTCCACACCGGCGGCGTCGCCTCCCAGACCGACATCACCAGCGGCCTCCCGCGCGTCGAAGAGCTCTTCGAAGCCCGCGCCCCCAAGGGCGAAGCCATCATCAGCGAGACCGACGGCATCGTCGAAATCCACGTCGAAAACGACCGCCGCATCGTCCGCGTCACCAACGTCGATACCCTCGTCGAGGAGTACGACGTCCCGGCGAAAGCCGAACTCCTCGTCAAGGACGGCGAGCGCATCGTTGCGGGTGCGCCCATCGCTCAGCCCGCCGGCGAATCCGAAGCCGGGCTCCCCGCCCAGCCCATCATCTCCCGCATCGGCGGCACGGTCCGCGTCGTCGGCAAGAACAAAGTCCAGGTCGTCTACGAAGACCGCGAAGAGCGGGAATACCCCATCCCCGCCGCTGCCCGCCTCCTCGTCGAGGACGGCCAGATGGTCTACGCCGGCGACCAGCTCACCGAAGGCGCCAAGAACCCGCAGCACATCCTCCACATCCAGGGCCGCGACGCTGTCCGGAAGTACATGGTCGAGGAAGTGCAGAAGGTCTACAAATCCCAGGGCGTCAACATCAACGATAAGCACATCGAAGTCATCACCCGGCAGATGCTCCGCCGCGTGAAAGTCGACCACCCCGGCGATACCGGCCTCCTCCCGGGCGACCTCGTCGACCGCCGCAAGTTCGACGAGATCAACAACCAGATCATCGCCGAGGGCGGCGAGCCGGCAACCGCCACCCCCGTCCTCCTCGGCGTCACCAAGGCCTCGCTCAACACCGACAGCTGGCTCGCCGCCGCCTCCTTCCAGGAAACCACCCGCGTCCTCACCAACGCCGCCATCGAAGGCGCCGTCGACCGGCTCCAGGGCCTGAAGGAGAACGTCATCATCGGCAAGCTCATCCCGGCCCGCGCCGAGATCGAAGTGCCCAAGCGCGAAACCTTCGGCGACCTCGACGTGCCCGAGGCCCTCCTCCTCGAAGAGGAGTTCGAACTCGAGCGCCGCCTCGCCGAGCGCGAAGCCGGCTCCCGCCAGCGCCGCTCCTCCGTCGGCCTCCTCGACGACGAAGACGACGACCTCGACTTCGACGAAGACGAGGACGACATGATCATCGGCGCCCCGCAAGACGGCGAGGACGACGAAGACTAGCGGCGCGCGCATCGCCGCTCGCCCGCCGAATCGAAGGGGAGGGGCCGCGCGGCCCCTCCCCTTTCTTTTGCGGCGCCCGTCCCCGGAGAGCGTGCCCCCCCTACACCAGCTCGAGCAGCTCGCCCTCGTACTTCCGCGCGCCCCGGCGCAGCTCCGCCAGCTTCCCCACCTTCACCACGCAGTCCGCCACGCCCTTCTCACCGCGCAGCGCGTCGAAGTTCTGCATCCCGCAGACGTTGCAGGCCCCGTGATGGCAATCGCCCACCGTCTTCGTCGAATGCACCGCCTGCCACTGGCCGCGCAGGTACGCCTTCGTCACGCCGCAATCGATGTGGTCCCACGGCAGCGGCTCCCGCGTGTCCCACTCCCGGTGCGCGAACCACGCCGGGTCAACCCCCGCCGCCGCGAACGCCGCCTGCCACGTCTCGAAGCTGAAGTGCTCGCTCCAGGCGTCGAACTTCGCGCCGCGCCGCCACGCCTCGTACACCGCCTCCGCAACGCGCCGGTCGCCACGCGAAAGCACCGCCTCGATGAAGCTGTCCCGCGGGTCGTTCCAGCTGAACTCCACGCCGGCGGCCCGGCAGCCGTCCTTCAGCAGGAAGTGCTTCGGCTCCAGCTCCTCCGCCGTATCCTGCCGTGCCCACTGGAACGGGGTATGCGGCTTCGGCACCAGGTTGCTCGTGCTCACGCGGACGCGCGCCCGCCCGCCGACGTACTTCTTCCCGATCGCCTTCACCTGCTTGCCCAGCTCCACGATCCCCGCCACGTCTTCCATCGTCTCCGTCGGCAGGCCGACCATGAAGTACATCTTGATGCCCGTCCAGCCCCGCTGGAACGCGTTTTCCGCCGCCCCGAGCAGGTCGGCGTCACTCACGAGCTTGTTGATCGCGTTCCGCAGCCGCTGCGAACCCGCCTCCGGCGCCAGCGTCAGCGTGTGCTTCTTCCCCTTCGCAATCGCGTTTGCCACGTCCACCGAGAACGTATCGACGCGCGTGCTCGGCAGGCTCACCTTCAGGTTCGGGAAGCGTTCCGTGAGCGCCTGCACCATCGGCACGATCTCGCTGTGGTCCGTCGTGCTCAGCGAAAGCAGCGAAAGCTCGTCGTAGCCCGTGTTCGCCATCAGGTCCGCCGCCGCCTGCACCACCTCCGCCGGCGAACGCTCCCGCGTCGGCCGATAAATCATCCCGGCCTGGCAGAAGCGGCAGCCCTGCGTGCAGCCGCGCTGGATCTCCACCGCCGCCCGGTCGTGGATCGTCTGCAGGAACGGCACGATCGGCTGCACGAGCGGCGGCGGCAGCTGCTCCACGATCCGCCGCCGGATGACAGCCGGCGCCTCCGGCACGAGCGGCTCCAGCCCCGCGAAGTGGCCTGCATCGTCGTACCGCGCCTCGTAGAACCGCGGGACGTAAACGCCCGGCATTCGCAGCAGGTCGCGCAGCCGCTGCTCCCGCGGCGTGCGCTCGCGCTTCCACGCCCGCACGAGGTCGGCCAGCTCCACCACCGCGTCCTCCCCCTCCCCGAGCACGAACGCGTCGATGAACAGCGCCATCGGCTCCGGGTTGAATGCCCCGCTGCCGCCCGCGATCACGATTGGGTCGTCCTCGCCGCGCTCCCGCGCCAGCACCGGGATGCCCGCGAGGTCGAGCATGTTCAGCACGTTCGTGTACGTCATCTCGTACTGGAACGTGAACCCGACGATGTCGAACTCCCGCAGCGGGTGCCGCGTCTCGAGGCTCCAGAGCGGCACGCCCTCGCGCCGCATCTCCGCTTCCATGTCGTCCCACGGCGCGAACACGCGCTCACAGGCGACGTCCTCGATGCGGTTCAGGATGTCGTACAGGATGCCGAGCCCCATGTTCGACATCCCGATGTCGTAGGCATCCGGGTACGCCAGCGCGATGCGGACCGCCGCCGCGTCCCAGTCCTTCGTTACGCTGTTCCATTCGCCCCCGGTGTACCGCGAGGGCTTCGAAACGCGCCGGAGCAGGTCGTCGATGGTCACCGTCGGCATGCCACCACCTCCACGCAGCGGGTGAGAAACACTGCAGGCAAGCATCCATCGTAGCAGCCGCGCCCCCTCCCACCCAAGCCGGGCTGACCATGCCGCCCGCCTGCGCGATACTGCCCGCGTGCCCACCGATGCCGTCATCGTCGCGGCCGGCGCCTCCACCCGCTTCGGCGCCGCCGATAAGCTGACCGCCGACTGCGCCGGCCGGCCCCTCATCGCCTGGTCGCTCGCCGCATTCGAAGCCGTCAGCGGCCTCGGCTGCCTCGTCATCGTCGCTGCTCCCGGCCGCGAAGCCGAGTTCGAGGCGCTCGCCGCGCAGTGGTGTCCCCGCGCCTGCTTCCGGGTCGTCCCCGGGGGCGCGCGCCGCCGCGACAGTGTCGAAGCCGGCCTCCGCGCCTGCGCCTCCCGCTACGTCGCCATCCACGACGGCGCGCGCCCCCTCGTGACGCCCGCCATCGTCGAGCGCGTCATCGCCGCCGCCGAGGGCCGCCCCGGCGCCATCGCCGCCGTCCCCGTCACCGACACCATCAAAGAAGTGCGCGGCGGCGTCATCGTCGGCCACCCCGACCGCTCGCTGCTCTGGGCCGCGCAGACGCCCCAGGTGGTCCTCCGCCAGGCCTGGCTCGATGCCGCCGCCATGTCCGACGACGACGAAACCGACGACGCCGCCATGCTCAGCCGCCTCGGCCTCGAATGCGCCGTCGTCGAAGGCAGCCACGACAACCTCAAAGTCACCCGCCCGCTCGACCTCGACATCGCTGCCCGTCTCCTCGCCGCCCGGGGGGATGCCACGTGAGCGCGCCCTTCCGGGTCGGCATCGGCGAAGACCTCCACCCCGTCGACGATTCCCGCCACCTCATCCTCGGCGGCGTCATCATCGAAGAAGGGCCCGGCCTGCGCGGCCACAGCGACGCCGACGTCCTCCTCCACGCCATCACCGATGCCGTCCTCGGCGCCGCCGCCCTCGGCGATATCGGCCAGCACTTCCCGCCCGGCGACCCGCGCTACGCCCACGCCGATAGCGCCGACTTCCTCCGCACCGCGCTCCGCCTCGCCCGCGAAGCCGGCTGGCACCCCGGCAACATCGACGCCGTCATCCGTGCCGAGCGGCCCCGCCTCGCGCCCTACATCCCCCACATCCGCGAGCGCATCGCCGCCATCGCCGGCCTCGAGCCCGCCGCCGTCAGCGTCAAAGCGAAGACGGGCGAGGGCCTCGACGCCGTCGGCCGCGGCGAGGCGATGGCCGCCGTCGCCGTCGTCCTGCTCTACCGCTGAACCTTCCCTTCTCCGCCGGCTCGTGCCCGTAGCCGCCCCCGGGGCTAGGCTGGAAGCGTGGGCAAACGCCTCTTCGACGTCACCCTCGTCCTGCTCAGTGCCCCCCTCTGGGTTCCCATCACCCTCGTCGCCGCCCTCCTGCTCGCCATCGACCTCGGCGGCAACCCGTTCTTCCTCCAGAAGCGCATCGGCCTGCACGGCCGCCCGTTCACGATGATCAAGCTCCGCACCATGCGTCACGCCCGCCCCGGCAAAGAAGACCGCTACGTCATCGACGACTTCACGACGTTCGTCTTCTCGCCGCCCGGTAAGCCGAACCCCCGCATCACCCGGCTCGGCGCCTTCATGCGTAAGACCTCCATCGACGAGCTCCCGAATCTCATCAACGTCCTCAAAGGCGATATGAGCCTCGTCGGCCCCCGGCCCGAGATTCCCGAGATCGTCGCCCAGTACCCGCCGCACTACCACCGCCGCCACGAAGTCCTCCCCGGCATCGCCGGCCTCGCCCAGCTCAACGGGCGTTCGGATTTGACCTATGACGAAACGATTACCTACGATCTCGCCTACGTGGACGACCACTCCCTCCGCGGCGATATCGTCATCCTCCTGAAAACTCTCCTCGCAGTCCTCAAAGGGAGCGGCGCCCGGTGAACCGCAGCTCCAGCCCCCTCGCCGCCCTCCGCCGCCTCGCGCCCGGCGACCCGCTCGGGACGCTCGTCGCCATCGCGCTCGATGTTGCCGTCGTCGCCGTCGCGCTCGCCTGCGCGATGCTCCTCCGGTTCGATGCCGACGTCCCCCGCCGCAACGCCGAGTTCGTCGTCCGCGTTTTCCCCCTCATCGCCGCCGCCTACGTCGTCGGCAACTTCGTCTTCGGTGTCTACCGCACCGTCTGGGCGTACGGCTCGCTCGGCGACATCATCGGCCTCTTCCGCCCCGTCTTCCTCGTCACCATCCTCCTCTTCTGCGTCAACTTCTGGCTCGAAGAGCGCCTCCTCCCCCTCTCCGTCATCCTCATCACCGGCGCGCTCGTCTTCCCCGGGATGGCCGTCGTCAAGATGCGCACCCGCCTCCTCATCCGCCTGCCGTGGATGAACAACGGCGAGCGCCGCCTCCTCATCGTCGGCGCCGGCCACACCGGCCAGCTCCTCGCCCGCGAACTGCAGGCGAACCCCGACCTCCCCTACCAGCCCGTCGGCTTCGTCGACGACGATCCGAAGAAGCTCCACCACCGCATCCACGGCCTCAAAGTCCACGGCACCGTCGCCGAACTCGAACACGTCCTCGACCGGATGGACGCTGAGATCGTCGCCATCGCCCTCGACCGTCCGGCGGGCCACCTCGTGCGCGACATCGTCGGCACCTGCCAGCGCCGCAACATCCCCGTCCGCATGGTGCCCGGCGTCGATAACTGGGTGCTCGGCCACGGCCACGATACCCTCCGCGAAATCACCCTCGACGACCTCCTCGGCCGCGAGCCCGTGCAGGTCGATTTCGCCGCCTGCAGCCAGTCCGTCCGCGACAAAGTCGTGCTCGTCACCGGCGCGGCCGGCTCCATCGGCTCCGAACTCTGCCGGCAGGTGCTCACCTTCCGACCGCGCGAACTCCACCTCCTCGACAACAACGAAACCGGCCTCCACGACCTCTCGCTCGAGCTTGCCGGCGTCTCGCCCGAGACCGCCATCCACCTCTGGGTCGGCAGCGTCGCCGAGGAGCCCCGCGTCCGCGAAGTCTTCGCCCGCGCCCGGCCCGACCTCGTCTACCACGCAGCCGCGCTCAAGCACGTGCCGCTCATGGAAGAGCACCCCGCCGAGGCTTTCCGCGTCAACGTCCTCGGCACGCTCTACTGCGCCACCGCCGCCCGCGAGGCCCAAACCGGCACCTTCGTCCTCATCTCGACCGATAAGGCGGTCCGCCCCAGCAGCGTCATGGGCGCCACCAAGCGCATCGCCGAGCTGCTCGTCATCGCCCTCGCCCGCGAATCGGCCCGCACCCGCTTCGCCGCCGTCCGCTTCGGCAACGTCATGGGCTCCCGCGGCTCCGTCGTCCCGACGTTCATGAAGCAAATCGAGCGCGGCGGCCCCGTCACCGTCATGCACCCCGAAATGCAGCGCTACTTCATCTCCATCCCCGAAGCCGTCTCGCTCGTCATCCAGGCCGGCACCTTCGGCGGCCGCGGCGATATCTACATGCTCGACATGGGCGAAGAGATCAACATCCTCGAACTCGCCGAGCGGATGATCCGCCTCCGCGGGCTCCGCCCCGGCGAGGACATCGAAGTCGTCTTCACCGGGCCGCGCCCCGGCGAAAAGCTCCGCGAAGAGCTCGTCGCCGATTTCGAACACCTCCAGCCCACGGCGCACCCCAAGGTCATGCGCCTCACCGCTTCCGTCGACGTCTCCGAGCGCGAAATCCTCCGTCTCATCGACGAAATCCGCGCCGTCATGTGGGGCGATCCCGAGGAAGTCCGCCGCCGCATCCACCTCGTCGCACGCCGCTTCTCCCTCGAAGAAGCCGCGTCTTCCACCGACACCCCGGAAAGCGAGGCCCTGCCCTCGTGAGCGAACCGCGCATCCACCCCACCGCCGAAGTTTCGCCCGCCGCCAGCATCGGCGCCGGCGCCTCCATCTGGCACCACGCGCAGGTCCGCGAGCGCGCCAGCATCGGTCCCGGCTGCATCATCGGCAAAGGCGTCTACGTCGGCGCCGACGTCCGCATCGGCGCCAACTGCAAGGTCCAGAACTACTCCTGCGTCTACGAAGGCAACACCCTCGAAGACGGCGTCTTCATCGGTCCCGAAGTCGTCCTCACCAACGACCGCTACCCGCGCGCCATCAACCCCGACGGCACCCTCAAAGCCGCCTCCGACTGGGACCTCTCCGGCTCCGTCATCCGCTACGGGGCAGCGGTCGGCGCGCGCTCCGTCATCCTGCCAGGCCTCACCATCGGCCGCTGGGCGCTCGTCGCCGCCGGTTCGGTCGTCACCCGCGACGTCCCCGATTACGCGCTCGTCGCCGGCAACCCGGCCCGCCAGGTCGGCTGGGCCTGCGCCTGCGCCCGCCCGCTCGATGCCGCCCTCGCCTGTCCCGCCTGCGGCCGCCGCTACCGCCTCGCTGGCGAAAGCCCCGCCCGCCTCGAACCACTCCCCTCCCCGGAGCCTGCATGACTGCCGTCCCCCGCCCGTACATCCCCGTCGCCCGCCCCCATGTCGGTGAGGCCGAAAAGCGCGCCGTCATGGACGTCCTCGATTCGGGCCAGCTCGCCGCCGGGCCCCGCGTCGAAGCCTTCGAGCGGGCCTTCGCGGCCTACACCGGCGCGAAGCACGCCATCGCCGTGAACTCCGGCACCGCCGCCCTCATCGTCGCGCTCCAGGCCCACGGCGTCGGGCCCGGCCACGAAGTCATCACCACGCCCTTCAGCTTCATCGCCACCGCCACCAGCATCATCGCCTGCGGCGCCACCCCCGTCTTCGTCGATATCGACCCCTTCGACCTCAACCTCGACCCGGAGAAGGTCGAAGACGCCATCACCGAGCGCACCCGCGCCATCATGCCGGTCCACCTCTACGGCCACCCGGCCCGCATCGCCGAGCTCGCCGAGCTCGCCGAGGATTTCTCCCTCGCCCTCATCGAAGACGCGGCCCAGGCCCACGGCGCCGAGCATGCCGGCCAGCGGGTCGGCACCTTCGGCACCGGCTGTTTCAGCTTCTACCCCACGAAGAACATGACGACCGGCGAAGGCGGCATGATCACCACGAACGACGACGAAATCGCCCGCCGCGCCCGCATCATCCGCAACCACGGCCAGGAAATCCGCTACCGCCACGACCTCTTCGGCCTGAACTGGCGCATGCAGGACCTCAACGCCGCCATCGGCCTCGCCCAGCTCGAACAGCTCGAAGGCTGGACCGAAGCCCGCATCGCCAACGCCGCCCGCCTCAACCGCCTCATCCGCGGCTTCGAAACCCCGCGCGTCCGCGAGGGCGACCGCCACGTCTTCCACCAGTACACCATCCGCGTGCCCTCCGGCCGCGATGAGCTCCAGCAGCAGCTCCACGAGGCCGGCATCGGCAGCGCCATCCACTACCCGGTCCCCATCCACCGGCAGCCGATCATCCAGCAGCTCGGGCTCGGCGAAGGCAGCTTCCCCGTCGCCGAGGCCGCTGCCGAGCACGTCCTCTCGCTGCCCGTCCATCCCGGCCTCGAAGCCGAGGACATCGATTACATCGCCGCCACGCTGAACCGCCTCCACAGCTGACCGCCGTGCGCAACGAACCCGCCCGCGCTACCCTCGAACCCGTGAACCGCACGCTCCGCGCCGCCGTCATCGGCCTCGGCTCCATGGGCGCCAACCACGCCCGCGTCCTCGCCGATACCCCCGGCGTCGAACTCGTCGCCGTCGCTGACCCCGATGCCGAGCGCGTCCGCAAGGCCGTCCAGGGCCGCCCCATCCCCGGCTTCGCCTCCCCTGCCGCCCTCCTCGCCGAGACGCGCCCCGATTTCGTCAGCGTCGTCGTCCCGACGGGCCTCCACGAGGAAGTCGCGCTCGCCTGCATCGAGGCCGGCGCCCACGTCCTCGTCGAAAAGCCCATCGCCGCCACGCTCGAGGCTGCCCGCCGCATCGCCGCCGCCGCCGACCGCGCCGGCCTCCTCCTCACCGTCGGCCACATCGAGCGCTTCAACCCGGCCGTCCGCGAACTCAAGCGCCGCCTCGCCGAGGGCCAGGGCGGCCGCGTCCTCCAGGTCCGCGCCCGCCGCGTCGGCCCCTTCCCCCACCGCATCCGCGACGTCGGCGTCATCCACGACCTCGGCCCCCACGACATCGACATCATGCGCTACCTGCTCGACGACGACGTCGAGCGCGTCTACGCCGAATCCCGCTCACACATCGCCACCGGCAACGAAGACCTCTTCGCCGGCATGCTCCGCTTCCGCGGCGGCGCGATGGGCCTCCTCGATATCAACTGGCTCACCCCCACCAAGGAGCGCACCCTCACCGTCCTCTGCGAGCGCGGCATGTTCACCGTCGACTACGCCGCGCAGGTGCTCTGCTTCTACGAGAACTACGCCGCCGCCGCGAAAGAGGGCGTCTACGCCTCCGTCACCGAAGGCCCGATGACCCGCTACCCCATCCCGAACCGCGAGCCGCTCCGCGTCGAGCTCGAGGCCTTCCGCGATGCCATCCTCGCCGGCGGCCCCGCGCCCGTCCCCGCCGCCGACGGCATCGCCGCCCTCGCCGTCGCCGAGGCCCTCGTCCGCTCGGGCGAAACCGGCCTCCCCGTCAGCCTCGACGAGGTCGCGACTCTCCCATGAACGTCGCCGTCATCGGCATCGGCCGCATCGGCCTGCCCCTCGCCGTCACCATCGCCTCCCGCGGCCACCGCGTGACCGGCTGCGACATCGACGCCGACCGCGTCGCGCGCATCAACCGTGCCGAGAACCCCCTGCCCGATGAGGCCGGCCTCGGCGAACTCCTCGCGCGCACCATCGCCGACGGCTCCTTCCGCGCCACGACCGATACCGCCGCCGGCGTCCGCGATGCCGCGGTCATCCTCTTCGCCGTCCGCGTCGACGTCGATGCCGATGGCCGCGCCGACCTCAGCCACCTGCTCGCAGCGGTCGATGCCGTCGCCCCGGCGCTCGCGCCCGGCGCCCTCTGCATCTTCGACACCACCCTCCCCGTCGGCACCACCCGGCGCGTCCTCGCGCCCCGCCTCGAACGCGGCGGCCGTCGCCTCGGCGACGACCTTCACGTCGCCTTCTCCCCCGAGCGCCTCCTCATGGGCCGCGTCATCGAAGACCTCACGAAGTACCCGAAAGTCGTCGGCGGCGTCGACCCCGAGGGCGGCCGCCTCGCCGCCGACTTCTACCGCCAGACCTTCGGCGGCGAGGTCCTCCTCCTCTCCTCGGCCGAGGCCGCCGAGCTCTCCAAGCTCGCCGAAGGCGCATACCGCGACCTCAACATCGCCCTCGCCAACGAGCTCGCCATGGTCGCCGACGTCCACGGCCTCGATATCGCGGAGGTCATCCGCGCCGCCAACTCGCAGCCCTACTCCCACATCCACGTCCCGGGCACCGGCGTCGGCGGCCACTGCATCCCCGTCTACCCCCGCTTCCTCATGCAGGGCGAAGGCCCCTCCGCCCTCTCCGCCCTCGGCCGCGCCGTCAACGATGCCATGCCCGGCTACGTCGTCCGCCGCCTCGCGGCCCTGCTCGGCGGGCTCGAAGGCCGGCGCGTCCTCGTCCTCGGCCTCACCTTCCGCCCGGATGTCGCGGTCACCTTCCATACGAACGCCGTCGACCTCCGCCGCGAACTCGAAGCGCTCGGCGCCCGCGTCGAAGGCCACGACCCGCTGCTCAGCCCGGAGGGCATCGCCTCGCTCGGCTTCGAACGCGCCGCCGAGCCGCTCGCCGGCTACGACGCAGCGATCGTCCACAGCTACCACCGCGCCTACGCCGGCCTCGATTGGGCGCACATCGCCCCGGTCGTCGTCGATGCCCGAAACGCCCTCGACCGTGCCGCCGTCGAAGCGGCCGGCGTCCGCTACCTCGGCGTCGGGCGGCCGCCGACCCCCGCCCGCTAGCCCCCGGCTGTCCCCAGCCGCGCTGCCGCCGCATCCAGCCCGGCCCGCAGGTCGGCCGGGAAGCCCTGCTCCCGCAGCAGCTTGCCGAACGCGTTCAGGAAGTACAGCACGTTCCCCGGCGTCGAGCTCTCACCCATCAAGCCGACGCGCCACACTTTCCCCTTCAGCTCGCCGAGGCCGCCGCCGACTTCGATGCCGAACCGCCGCAGCAGCGCGCCCCGCACCGCCGCGTCCTCCACCCCGTCCGGGATGCGCACCGTCGTCAACACCGGCAGCCGGTAGCCCGCCTTCGCGTGCAGCGTCAGCCCCAGCGCCTCCAGCCCCGCCTGCAGCGCCCGGCCGTTCCGTTCGTGCCGCGCCCAGCGCGCCTCCAGCCCTTCCTCCAGCACCAGCCGCAGCGCCTCGTGCAGCGCGTAGATCATCGAAATCGGCGCCGTGTGGTGGTACACCCGCCGCTCGTCCCAGTACGCCTCGAGCAGCTGGAGGTCGAGATACCACGTGTTGCACGGCGTCTCCCGCCTCCGCACCGCATCCCACGCCCGCGGCGAGAGCGTGATCGGCGCGGCGCCCGGCGGCGCGCTCAGGCACTTCTGCGTGCCCGAATAGACCGCATCGGCACCCCACGCATCCGCCCGCACCGGCACCCCGCCGAGCGACGTCACGCAGTCGACCAGCAGCAGCGCCCCGGCCTCCCGCGCGATGCGCGCGAACGGCTCTACCGGCGTCTCCGCCCCTGTCGACGTCTCCGCGTGGACGATCGCCACCAGCTTCACATTGCCCGCCGCCCGGACCGCCGCCTCCACCACCGCTGCGTCCGCCGGCTCGCCCCATGGCGACTGCACCCGCGTGACCTCGCCGCCGGCCCGCTCCGCCATCTGCGCGATCCGCTCGCCGAAGTACCCGCAAATCCCCACGACCACGCGGTCGCCCGGCTCCACCAGGTTCATCACCGCCGCTTCCATCCCGCTCGTGCCGGTGCCCGGCGTCGCCAGCGTTACCTCGTTCTCGGTCTGCAGCACCTCCCGCAGCATCCCGCGGCACTCGTCCATCGCCCGGAGGAAGTCCGGGTCGAGGTGGCCCAGCAGCGGCTTCGTCATCGCCGCGAGCACGCGCGGGTGCGCCCCGCTCGGCCCGGGGCCCATCAGGATGCGGTTCGGAGGAGTAAACGTCGTCGGCATGCCGCCGATCCTACCCCCTGCGCACCGCAGCCGCCTCCCGGCTCGCAGCCCCTTTTTCGACGCGCGTGTACAATCGAGCCACTACCACACGTGAGGTATTCCATGGACTTCCGCGACACCCCGGAAGAGGCCGCATTCCGCGCCGAAGTTCGCAAGTTCATCGAAGAGGAGGGCCACAAGGCCCGCCAGCGCGATGACGACGGCGAGCGCGGCTTCTACGGCGGCAGCAAAGAGTGGACGAAGGCCCTCGCCGCCCGCGGCTGGGTCGCCCCCGCCTGGCCGAAGGAGTACGGCGGCGCCGGCCTCTCCGTCATGCAGCAGTTCATCTTCAACTGGGAGCTCGCCGAGGCCCGCCTCCCCCGCCCCGGCGGCATCGCCGTCGGCTTCGCCGGCCCCACCCTCATCGTTCACGGCACCGAAGAGCAGAAGCAGAAGTACCTCCCCGGCATCCTCTCCGGCGAAGACATCTGGTGCCAGGGCTACTCCGAGCCCGGCGCAGGCTCCGACCTCGCCGCCCTTCAGACCCGCGCCGTCCGCGACGGCGACGACTACATCGTCAACGGTCAGAAGATCTGGACCTCCGGCGGCCACCTCGCCAAGTACATGATCCTCCTCGCGCGCACCGACCCGGATGCGCCGAAGCACCGCGGCATCACCTATTTCATCGTCGATATGAAGAGCCCGGGCATCACCGTCCGCCCGCTCGTCAACGCCGCCTACACCCACGAATTCAACGAAGTCTTCTTCGAAGACGTCCGCGTGCCGCGCGCCAACATCATCGGAGAGGAGAACCGGGGCTGGTATCTCGCCCAGACGACCCTCTCCTTCGAACGCTCCAACATCGGCGGCTCCGTCGGCGCCCGGCAGGCCGTCGAAGACCTCATCAAGTTCGCCCGCGAAAACACCGCGAACGGGCAGAGCACCCTCGCGCACAACCCGGCCGTCCGCCACGAACTCGTCGAGCGGTACGTCGAAGCCGGCGTTGCCCAGATGATGAGCTTCAAGATCGTCTCCATCCAGGCAAAGGAAGGCGTCGCGCCCGGCCACGAAGCCGCCGTCGCCAAGCTCTACGGCACCGAGCTCAACCAGCGCATCTACCGCACCGGGATGAAGGTCCTCGGCCTCTACGGCCAGCTCGATGCGAAGACCGACGGCCCCAAGCCCCCGATGCGCGGGCGCATCAAGTACATGTACCTCCGCTCGATCGCCAACACGATCGAAGGCGGGACGAGCGAAATCCAGCGCAACATCATCGCCACCCGGGGCCTCGGCCTGCCCCGAGGCTGACGCTTCCTCCCGGCCATCGACCAGCGGCCGCCCCTTTCCGGGGCGGCCGCTTCGCGTCCCGGACCTGCCCAAAGTGGACCTGTCGGGCGCCCCGCCAATCACGTGTACTGTGGCAATGGACCGTCCCGACCCGGCCGAACGCGCCGCTTGTGCATGGTGGGCGGCGGACCGCGCCATCGCCACCTTCGAATGGCTGTCCACCGGCTTCCTCGAAGCGTCGGCCGCTAACGGCTGGCCGCGTAAAGTTCACATCGCCCACCTCGCGGACTGGAATCTCGCCTGCGCCGCCCTGCTGGAAGGTCGGCACCCGGCCGAGGCGATGGGTATCTCGGCCCGGCTCTGGCGCACTGCCGCCGAAGCCGATATCAACGCCTGGCTCGCCGCGCTCGCCATCGACCTTTCGCCCACCGAATGCATCCGGCGTTACCGGGAAAGCTGCGAACGGCTCCGCGCCGCCCTGGAGCGGCCCGCGCTGCCGCTCCGGGTCCCCTTTCGCCCCGGTGACCCCGAATTGCTCTCGCCTCTCGGCCGCGAGGCCGACTTCAGCCGGGCCCATCTCCTCGCGCACCTTGAGGCGCTGCTTCCCGACCCGCGGGGTCTCCGGCGCGACGCGTCTCGTGCGGCCCGCCGGGGGCCGCCGGCCACCGCCTGAGCCCGGGGCCTTCAGCTCAGGAGCCCGGCCCGGTGGCGCCTCCGCCGCCGCCTTGCTGCCGGTTGTTCGCCAGCATCATCGCCAGCAGCCAGCTGAAGACCGCCGCCAGCGCCAGCAGCACCGCCAGCCCGAAAATCACCAGCATCCCCCGGTCCAGCCCATCCGAGCCGCCGGCGTCCCCGCCTGCCTGCGCCGGCGCCCGCGTCGGGATGGCTGTCGGCCCGGCCTGCTGCGGCCGCTGCGTCGGGGCCGCAGTCGGCGCGGCCGTCGGCTGGGCACGCGGCGCCAGCCCGTGCTCCCGCCGGAACTCGTCTTCGAACTGCGTCATCGTCAGCCCGTACACCCGCTCGATCGCCTGGTCGTACCGCGTGCCGGCCTTGATCGTCCGCATCAGCTCCGCGAACTTCGCCGGCCCCTCCCGGTCGACGAGGAACTTCACCATGAAGTACGCCTGCCCGTAGAACACGCCCACGAGCTGCGGATTGCTCGTCGGCACGACCATCTGGTTGAACGGAATGAGCCGGTCGGCCCGGACCGCCACCCGGAACGCGCCCTCATAGTCGCCCGGCGACGACTGCGCCAGCACGGCCGCCCCCTCATCCATCCACGCCGGCAGTTTCGCCAGCGCGCCCTGCCCCGCCACGTCGTTCAGGATGTGCCCCAGTTCGTGCCGCAGCGTATCCGTCCGGTCGTTCGAGCCGCACGGGACCGGGATCATCAGCAGGATGTCATTCGTCACCTTCGTCCCGCAGGTCGTCACCGCCGCATCGAACCGGCCGCCCTGGCCCGGCCGCGCCGGGTTCATCTCCGCCTCGTTCGCGAAGAGGATGACCTTCACCGGCAGCGTCGTCAGTTCGATGCCGTACAGCTGCCGCCCGATCCGCTCGTACGTATCGGCGCCGGCATTCAGGTAGGCCCGCGCCAGCGTCTCCCGGTCGCCGTGGTAGTACACCACCATGAAGTCGTTCGCTACCGACTGCCACTGCCGGTCCGGCGGCAGGTAGAGGAACTGCTGCTCCTCGCTCCGCGCGACCTGCCCGTCCGCCGTCGTCACTTCCCAGTAGTAGGTGAACTCCGAGCCGACCGGGATGTAGTTCTGCCCGGTGTTGACCAGCAGCTCCACCTCCGCCGTCAGCGTCCGCGCCGGCGCGAGGTCCTTCGGCTTGTCCAGCGCCCGCGTGCCGCGCCCCTTGATGGCGTAGTGGAGCGTCGCGTCGGTGATGTCGGTATCCGCCCGCGCCGTCACGCGGAAGGTCAGCGCGCGCGGGTAGCCGTTCTCCACGCTGACCGATTCGATGACCGCTGCGGCCCGCGCCGGAGCGCTGCCCGGGCCCAGCAGCCCCAGCGCTACCAGCGTCAGCGCGGCCGCCGCCGCCAGCCTCATGCCTCCTCCTGCCCGACCTGCGCCCGCAGATACGCCTCGATGAACGGGTCGATCTCCCCGTCCAGCACGGCCGTCGTGTCCGACGTCTCGTACCCGGTGCGCAGGTCCTTCACCAGCTTATACGGGTGCAGCACATAATTGCGGACCTGGCTCCCGAACGAAACATCCACGTGCTCGCCCTTCAGCCGCGCCTTTTCTTCTTCTTGGCGGTTCAGCTCCAGCTCCAGCAGCCGTGCTTCGAGCACCTTCATCGCGCTCTCTTTGTTCTGCGCCTGCGACCGCTCGTTCTGGCAGGTCACCACGATCCCCGTCGGGATGTGCGTGATCCGCACCGCCGTCGAGTTCTTCTGCACGTTCTGGCCGCCCGCCCCGCTCGAACGGAAGACGTCGATCCGGAGATCGTCAGGGTTGATCTCGATCTCCCCGACCTCGTCGACCTCCGGCATCACCTCCACCTTCGCGAAGCTCGTCTGCCGCGTCGCCGCCGAGTTGAACGGCGAAAGCCGCACCAGCCGGTGAACCCCGCGCTCGCTCTTCAGGTAGCCGTAGGCGTACGGTCCGCGCACTTCGATGGTCGCGCTCTTGATGCCCGCCTCTTCGCCTTCCGTCAGGTCGAGGATTTCGGCCTCGAAGCCTTTCCGCTCCGCCCAGCGGAGGTACATCCGCAGCAGCATCTCCGCCCAGTCCTGCGAATCCGTGCCGCCCGCGCCCGCGTGCACCGCGAGGATGGCGTTCCGCATGTCGTACGGCCCCGAAAGCTGGAGCTGGAACTCCAGCCGTCCGAGCTCCTGCTCGATGGCGTCGAGCTCCTTCGCCGCATCGGCCGCCGTCGCCTCGTCGCCCTCCGCGAGCGCGAGCTCGATGAGCTCCGCCGCATCCCGGGCGCGCCGCTCCAGCCCGCGCCACGTTTCGACACGCTCCCGCCGCGCGGCGAGCTCCTGCATCACCTTCCGCGCCGCGGCCGCGTCGTCCCAGAAGCCGGGTTCGAGGGTTTGCTGTTCGAGTTCTGCTACGCGAGCTTCATCCCTGGCGAGGTCAAAGACGCACCAGGAGGTCAGAGATCCGGTCCGAAAGCTCGCGCGCGCGCGCCTGCAGTTCGTTCATACGCGCATCCTCGCACGCCCCGGCCCCACGATCGAGCCGCTCAGCGGCCGCCGTCGGCCCGGAGCGCCCGGGTCAGCATCCACGCCCGCTGCAGCGCCGTCAGGTTCGAAAGCACGGCGAGGATGACCATCGCGGCCGTCAGCCAGCCCAGCAGCAGCCCGACCCCCAGCACCGCCACCCGCTCCTGCCGCCGGAACAGCCCCTCCCGCATCGGGACACCTTCCACCTCCGCCCGCGCCCGGAGGTAGCTCACGGCCACGCTGCCGAGCAGCGCCGCGTACGCCGCGCCGACCTGCCACTCCTGCCCCCGCGCGGCGAAATACCACGCGCACGCCGCCAGCACGACGGCCTCGCTCGCCCGGTCCAGCACCGCATCGAACACCGCACCGAACGGGCTCGCCTTCCCCGTCGCCCGCGCCACCGCCCCGTCCACCAGGTCGAGCGCCGAGAACACGAGGTACACGATGCCCGCTGCCAGCAGGCTCCCCCGCGCCACCAGCACCGCCGCCGCGGCGTTCCCGGCCGCCCCGGCCATCGAGACCATGTTCGGGGTAATCCCGAGCCCGCCGACGGTCCGCCCGATGGCGTCCTGCACGCCCTTCGGCAGCCGGGTGGGCAGCAGCGTCACGCCCATCAGCGGCCCGGCCCCGCCAGCTGCGCCGCCCGCCGGGCCCGCGTCTCCGCCACCTGCTCCCGTTCGTACAGCAGCCGCTCGTAGTACGACATCACCCGGTGGGCGACGTTGTCCCAGCTATAGTGCCGCGCCAGCTCCCGGCCGCGGGCGCTCAGCGCCTCCCGAAGCGCCGGATTGCGCAGCAGCCGCAGGATGCCCTCGGCGATCGCGTCCGGATCCTTCGGCCGGACGAGCAGCCCCTCCATCTCGTGCGTCATCACCCCGGCGAAGCCTTCGATGTTGCTCGCCACCACGGCATCGCCCGCCGCCAGCGCCTCCAGCAGCACGTACCCCTGGCTCTCGTTCCCCGTGTTCGGCGCGCAGAACACGGTGCAGCTCCGGTGGTAGCGCGGCAGGTCGGCATACGGCACGTTCGGCCGGAATACGACGTCCGGGAACGGCGCCATCACCCGCTCGAACCGCGTGAAATCCCCCGCCCCGACCACGATCAGCCGCGTGTCCGGCTCCACCTGCCGGATGCGCAGGTACGCCCGCAGCAGGTAGGTCAGCCCCTTCCGCTTCTCCGGCCGGCCCACGAAGAGGATGTTCTTCTTCCCGTCCATGAACTCCGGGAACGGCTCCGCCGGTCCCGCGAAATGCTCGTAGTCGATCCCGTTCGGGATGATGTTGAAGTAGCCCGGGAAGTAGCGGCTCACCAGCTTCACCGCCGCCGGCGACACCGCGATCTTCCCCTCGATCTTCCGGAACCACCGGCGCGTCAGCGGCGTCGTGTACCCGTAGAACCGGTTGCCGCCCTCCTTCGCCGCGTGGAACGTCCCCACGTTCACCGCCTTCGAATACCGCAGGAAGTGGTACGGCAGCAGCGGCATCAGCGGCTCGTGCAGGTGCACCACATCGAACCGGTGCTCCTGCAGCACCCGCTTCACCTCCGGCGACTTCCACGAGAACGTGATGCGCGCCACGGAGCCGCTCACCCGCATCGAAAACGGCCGCCCCATCACGTGGATCTCGTCCCGCACGCGCCCCGGCTCCGAGGCCGGCGCGAAGATGATGACCTCGTGCCCCCACGCCCGGAAGGACGCCGCGAGGTGCCGGATGTGCGTCTTCACGCCGCCTTCGACGCACCAGTCGTACGGGCTGACGAGCGCGATCTTCACCGCCGGCCTCCCAGCATCCGCACCACCTTCCGCGGCGTCGCCGAATACCCCCACGCCAGCCCCAGCGCGAGCTTCGCGGGCGGCACCGCGGCCGGCGGCGTCATCGCCGCCCTCGTCGTCCCCGCCGCGATCGCCCGGCGCAGGTCGGCCCCCGTCGCCCCGGGGAACTCCGTCCAGCCGCTGCCCACGTGCTCGAGGTGGTGCGCGTCCGAGCTCCCCGTCGCCGGGAGCCCCCACCGCTCCCCGTTGAGCCGCGCGGCCTTCGCGCCGGTCCGCCGGCCGGCCGGGCTCGGGTTCGCCAGTTCGATCGCGTCGAACCCCACCCCTGCTTCGCCCCGCTGCCAGAGCGCATCCAGCGTCCGCTGCCCCACCGACCGCGTCAGCCAGCTGAGCGGGTGGGGGGCCACCGCGAGCCCGCCGGCATCGTGAATCATCGCGAGCGTCGATTCTACCCCGCGGAAGCTCGGCACGTCCCGCTCGATGAACAGCGCCAGCACGTGCCCCTGCAGCGTCGTCACCTCCGCCCCGGGGATGACCTCGAACCGGTAGCCGCGCTTCGCCGCCAGCTCCCGCGCCTCCAGCCCGCCCCGCACGTCCTCGTGGTCTGTCACCGCGATGACGTCGAGGTCCGTGCAGTGCTCCACCCACGCCAGCAGCTGCTCCACCGAAGCGAAGCCGTCGCTCACGCGCGTGTGCAGGTGGAGGTCAGCCTTCCCCACAGCCGTGCACCTTCCAGAAGTCTTCGAGCACCGCCCACTGGCCCGGGTCCCGCCGCAGGTGCCGCTCGAGCAGCCCCGCGAAGCGCTCCACCGCGCAGCGGATGTCCGCCTCGGCATCCTCGGTCGCCGCCACCCGGAACGGCTCCTCCACGTCGATCCGGAACTGGTCGCCCCGCTTCCGGCTCGAAAAAATCGGGATGACGAGCGCGTCCGTCCGCCGCGCCAGCTCCCACGGCCCGCGCGGCAGCCGGACCGCCCGCCCGAACAGCCGCGTGCAGACCCCGGTGTGCTGGATGTCGCGGTCCCCCATCACGCCGACCACGCCCCCATGCCGCAGCGTCTCGATGCACGCCCGCACCCCGGCGAAGTTTGCCTCGAGGAACGTCCCGCCCGCCGACGACCGCAGCTTCAGCATGTACTCCGCCCAGTCGCGCGGCTCCAGCCGCTCCACGAGCGCCACGAACGACCGCCCGCGGAACGTCAGCGCCTGGATCGCCATCTCCGCGTTCCCCGTGTGCGCACTCACGAGCAGCACCGCCCCATTCGACCGGAGCAGCTCCAGCCGCTCGTCGTGGTAGATCTCCAGGTGCTCGGCTTCGAACCGGGACATCTCCCGGCGCGGCAGCGTCACGAGGTCGAGGAAGTACTCCAGCACGTGCTGCACGGCCCTGCGGCCCTCCCGGCGCGCCCGCTCCCGGTCGCCGTCGCACAGCGGCAGCAGGTTCCGCGTCACCCGCCGCCGGAGCGCCGGGTTCAGCGCCCACGTCACCCGCGCGACTGCCGGCGCGATGGCATAGAACGGTCCCGGCCAGCGCCCGGCCAGGTGGTAGGCTGCCTTCATCGCGAGCGCCCGCCCGCTCATGGCGCTGCCCCGTCCCCTGCGCCCTGCCCCCGCCAAAGCTCCCGGAACATGTACCACTGCTCCGGCTGCTCCCGGATGAACCGCTCGTGCGCCGACATCACCCGCTGCGTCAGCGTCCGCACGCACTCCGGCTTCGCCTCATCGCAGGGCAGAATCGAGAAGTCGCCCACCACCTCCATCCGCCGCCCCTGCGGGTCTGAGCGCCGGAACGCCACCGGCACCAGCGCCGCGCCGGTCGCCAGCGCCAGCCGCGCCGGCCCGGCCGGCACCTCCACCGGCTCGCCGAAGAAGCTCACCTCCACGCCCTCCCCCGGCACCGGCCGGTCGATGAGCAGCGCCAGGAGCCCGTTCCGCCGCAGCGCCCGGACCATCGAGGGCCCGGCCCGCTCCAGCCGAATCACCTGCATCCCCAGCTGCTCCCGCGCGCCGAGCACCAGCTCGTCCAGCCGCGGGTCGCCGAACCCCTCCGCCACCACCGCCAGCGGGTAGCCCTTCGCCGCCGCGAACGCGGCCCCCGCGTCCCAGTTGCCGTAGTGCATGCAGACGATGACCGCGCCCCGGCCGCGCTCCAGCAGCCGGTCGAGCGCCGCGAAGGCCGCTTCGCCCTCCACCTGCGGCAGCCGGAAGCGCCCGCCATCGAGCCGCATGAAATCGACGAGATAGCGGAAATACCCCGCCAGCGAGGCGCGCCCGACCCGGTCGACGAGCCCGCGCTCCGCCGTGCCCAGCACCCGCGCGAAGTTCGCCCGCATCGCCCGGCGGCCCCGCGGCCAGCACCAGTAGGCCGCATGGCCGAGTCCCCCCGCGATCCGGTAGGCCGCCGGCGCCGGCGTCCGCCCGATCGTCGCCCGGGCTGCCCGCCACGCCCAGTACTGCACCGCGCCGAAGTTCGGCAGGCTCGCCGTCTTCGGCAGGCTCCGCGCACGCTCAGCCCCGTTCGAATCCCCCATCACGGTCAAGTGTACCCGGCCGTCACCTACCGGCCCGTTTACAATCCTTTCCATGGAGCTCAAGGTCACCCGCTACGCGGCCGCCGATGGCGTCGCCGTCATCACCCTCAACCGCCCTGAACGGCTCAACGCGTGGACCGGCCGCATGCACACCGAATACCGCTGGTGCCTCCAGCAGGCCGAGGCCGACCCGGCCGTCCGCGTCATCGTCGTGACCGGCGCCGGCCGCGGCTTCTGCGCCGGCGCCGATGCCCGCGCCCTCGAGGGCCACATCGAAAAGGGCGGCTACGACCCGGGCACGCCGGCCGACCTCCCCACCCCCGGCTTCGGCGTCCGCCCCGAATTCGACCGCGACTTCGCCTACCACTTCGGGCTGGCGAAGCCGACCATCGCCGCCGTCAACGGCCCGGCGGCCGGCGTCGGTCTCGTTCTCGCATGCTTCTGCGACATTCGCTTCGCGGCCGCCGGCGCGAAGCTCACCACGGCCCACGGCCGCCTCGGCCTCCCCGCCGAATACGGCCTTTCGTGGCTCCTCCCCCGCCTCATCGGCCTCTCCCCGGCGATGGAGCTCCTGCTCTCCAGCCGCGTCTTCCTCGCGGAAGAAGCGGAGCGGCTCGGCCTCGTCCACCGCGTCCTCCCGGCCGATGAGCTGATGCCGGCCGTGCTCGACTACGCCCGCCGGCTCGCCCGCACCATCGCCCCGTCCTCCCTCCGCGAGACGCGCCGCCAGGTCTACGCCGACCTCCACCGCGACGTCGGCAGCTCCGTCGACGCGGCTCAGCGCCTGCTCGACGAGCTGACTCGCGGCCCGGACTTCCGCGAAGGTGTCGCCGCCCTCCTCGAAAAGCGCGAGCCCGACTTCCTCGCCGTCAGCCCGCCGCGCACTGCGCCGCCAGCGAACTGATCGCCGTGATCCGGCGCCCCTGCTGGATTTCGTCGAGGAACCCCTCCGTGCAGTACCCGAGGGAGATGCCGGTCGCCGGGTCGCACCAGCCGATCTGCCCGCCGGCGCCGCCGTGCCCGAACGCCCGCGGCGAGCAGGTCCGCCCGAAGCCCCGCAGGTGCATGTTCCCGTCGTCGCCGGCAACCACCACGGTCAGCGCGCGGTTCACCGGGTAGTCGAGGATGGGCACGCGGTGGTGCTCCTTCGTCCGGACCTCCGTCGCCCACGCAATCGTCTCCGGCTTCAGGATGCGCTTGCCGCTCGGCCCCTCGCCGCCGTTCACCAGCGCCTGGTAGAAGAGCGCGAGCTGCGCCGCCCCGCCGATGCCGCCGCCCCCCGGCACCCCCACCGCCCGCACCTCGGGCCGGTTGAACTGCAGGATCGCCTCCGGCGTCACTTCGCCCCAGCCGCCCGGCGGTGGCACCGGCGGAATGAGGTGCCGGACGTCCGCGACGCGCCCGTTCAGCTCCGCCGGCAGCCCGAGGTACAGCTCCTCAACGCCCGCCGGCGCGAGAATCCGCTCCCGCACGTACGCCCGGAAGTCCATCCCCGTCCGCCGCTCGATGATCTCCGCGAGCACCCAGTGCGCGCTCGTCGCGTGGTATTCGAACTGTGTCCCCGGCTCCCAGTTCAGCCGCCAGCTCGCGAACCGCTGCAGCCGCCGCTCGCGGTCGTCCCAGTCCAGCGGCGAGAACGGCGCATACGGGAAGCCGGCGATGTGCAGCATCACCTGCTCGACCGTGATGCCGTCCTTCCCGTTCGTCCCGAACTCCGGAACGATCTCCGCCACCCGCTCATCGATCCGCAGCAGCCCTTCCTCGCACAGCGCCCACGTCGCCGCGCCGACGATCGCCTTCGTGCAGCTGAAGATCGTGTAGAGCGTGTCGTTCGTCGCCGGCACCTCCTCCTCCCGGCCCTCATGGCGCACCGTGCCGAACGTCCGGACGCCAGCCAGCCGCCCGTGCCGGGCTACCGCCACCTGCGCGCTCCTCAGCGTGCCGTCGTCCACATCCCGCTTCGCCCGCGCGAAGACCGCCTCCAGCTTCTCGCTGTCGATGCCGATATCTTCCGGCGTCGCCGCCGCGTACTGTTCGAACCCCATCGTGCGAACCTCGTTCGTGGTGGCCCGGAAGCTTACCCCCCGGCGGCGCTCCCCGCGAGCCGCCCAATCCCCCGCCCGGGCTACAATGCCGTCAGGCCCCCGTAGCTCAGAGGACAGAGCAGGCGCCTTCTAAGCGCTTGGCCGCAGGTTCGAATCCTGCCGGGGGCGCCAGCCCTGCCGTAGACTGCTCCCCACCTCCCGCCCGGGTTCCGCTCATGCGCATCTCACCCTCCGTCCGCGCCGCCCTCGTCCCCGACGACAACCCGATGCACCCGGAATTCACCTGCATCTACCTCGTCGGCGCCGAAGGCCGCCAGTCGCTCACCATCGATTCCGGCGAAGCCATCGACCGCTACCGCTGGTTCCTCAAGGGCTACCTCGCCGCCGTCGAACGCGAAGAAGTCGCCATCGCCGCCATCACCCACCACCACAGCGACCACTCCGGCAACCTCAAGTGGGCGAAAGAAGCGCTCGGCGCCGAGGTCGCCATCCCCGCCAACGGCCGCCAACTCCTCAAGGGCCGCATCCCCGCAACGGTCACCTCCCTCCGCGACGGCGACGTCATCGACCTCGACGGCGGCGTCCGCGTCCGCATCCTCGCAACGCCCGGCCACTCGGTCGATTCGCTCTGCTACTACATCGAAGAGGAAGGCGTGCTTTTCACCGGCGATACCCTCCTCGGCTCCTCCACGACCACCGTGTGGGACCTCGCCAGCTACCGCCGCACCCTCCAGCGGCTGCTCGAACTCCCGAACCTCCGCGTCATCTGCCCCGGCCACGGCCGCATCGTCCGCGACCCGCGCGAGCGCCTGCAGATGTACATCGACCACCGGAACATGCGCGAGCGCCAGATCCTGCAGGTGCTCGAAGGCGGAGGCGCACTCTCCAGCTGGGACATCATGCTCCAGCTCTACCCCGACATCGACCCGCGCCTCCGGCGCGCCGCCGACAACAACGTCCGCGCCCATCTGAAGCAGCTCGCCGACGAGGGCCGCATCCGCGAATACCCCGGCATCCCCCGCCGGCCGCCATCCCCCCGCGCCGTCGCCCGCGCCGAGGAGCACGCCCGCCAGCGCGACCTCCTTATCGCAAAGGCCCGCAAGCTCGAAACGCAGAAGCGCCGCGAAGAGCTCCGCCGGCAGGAAAACCCGCCCACCGCCGAGTGGAAAGAGCCGCCCCGCTACGAACTCATCGGCACCGCCGCCGACGCCGCCCGCTAGTTCGCCGCGGCGGTCGCGGCCGGCGAGAGCGTGGCGGCCGGGCTCGCGCCGCTGGCCGGCGGGGTCGGCGTCCGCGTCGGTGTGGGCGTCGGCGTCGGCGTCCGTGTCGGGGTCGCCGTCGGCGTGGGCGTCGGCGTCAGCAGCCGGATGTCCGGCGCCGGCGGATTCAGCGGGTCCAGCACGAGTACCGGCGTCGTCACCAGCACCAGCTGGATGCGCTTCCCCGTCCGCTGCGCGACGAACGCCTGGATCGTCTCCGCGTCGCTGATGGTCGCCTCCCGGTCCACCTGCGCCTCGACCCGCACCTTCGTGCTGCCGTCCTCCCCGGACGAGCGGCTGACCCGCTCCACGCTGCCGTTCGGGAACAGGTTCGTCACCGCTTCGCGCGCGGCTGCCGCGATCTGGTCCTCCTCCCGCGCCTCCTGCACCGCCCGCATCGTCAGGCCCGCCAGCGCGACCGCCAGCACGGCCACCGGCACCGCCCCCAGCACCAGCCGCGGCCCCGGGTGCGTCGGCGAATGGTGCCGCATGCCGCTCAGCAAGAACACCACCGCCGCCGCGCTCATGATGGCGCTCAGGTTCGTCACGAACAGGAGCAATGCCCCGCCCCAGGTGCCGCGGTCCCCCAGCGAGAGCCCGATGCCCACCGTGCAGAGCGGCGGCATCAGCGCCGTCGCAATCGCCACCCCGGGCAGCGCATCGGCCGCCCGCTGCCGCACCAGCCCGTAGGCGCCGATCGCCCCGCCGGCCAGCGCGATACCGAGGTCCAGCGGGTTCGGCCGCGTCCGCGCCTGCACCTCGCCGGGGATCGTCTCCAGCACCGCGAACGGCGAGGCCCGCAGCAGCTCCGTCAGCACGAACGAGAGCGCCACCGCCGTCACCATCCCCTCAGCCAGCGACCACATCGGCGCCAGCGGCTCCCGGCGCGCCCCGCCCAGCAGCGCCAGCGCGAGCGCCATGATCGGCCCCAGCAGCGGCGCCACCAGCATCGCCCCGATCACCACCGGCGTCGAATCGCCGATGAGCCCCAGCGTCGCGATGACGCACGAAAACCAGACCAGCAGGCGGAACCGGAGGTCTGGCCGCGCCGCCCGGAAGATCGCCGCCCGCAGGCGGCCCCTCGGCAGAATCGGATGTCCCGGCACCGCCGCCAGTGTCGCCGATTTCCCCGCTCCGGTCGCTCCCGCCCGCCCTGCTCGCCGCGCCGCGCCCTGCCGATACCTCCCGGTGAACCACCCATCCCCTGCCCCGCGGAGACCGCCATGCTCAAGGGCGAACGCACCATCCTCCGGCCCATGCGGCGCGATTATCTCGAGCGCCTCCTCGAATTCCACAACGACGTCGAGCTCCAGCTGCTGGGTGGCGAAGACGTCCCCGTGCCGCTCACCCCGGAGCACCTCGCCGAGCGTTTCGAAGCCCTCTACGCCGGCCAGTCGCCCCGCCCGTCGTGGTTCGCCATCGAAGTCCAGGGCGGCAAAATCATCGGCCACTGCATGCTCCGCAACATCGACGAAGCCGCCCGCACCGCCGAACTTCGCATCACCATCGGCGACCGCGACTACATCAACCGGAAGTACGGCCGCGACGTCGTCCGCCTCCTCGTGAAATACGCCTTCCGCCTCCGCAACCTCCGCAAGGTCTGGCTCGCCGTCCCGGCCTCGAACGAACGCGCCCGGCGCTGCTTCGAGGCCGCCGGCTTCGCCGTCGAAGGCTGCCAGCGCGCGCACACCTGGGTCGATGGGCGCTACGATGACCGCATCCTGATGGCCGCCTTCCGCGAGCCCCCCGCGGAGCCCGCGCCGCCCCCCGCAGAGGAGCCCAACGCCCATGCCCCGGATGACGCCTGAGACGCTCGCCGAATTCCTCCAGCTGCCGACGGTCGGCGTCATCGCCACTCTCCGCCGCGACGGCGCCCCCTACACCGTCCCCGTCTGGTGGCTCCACCGCGACGACGGCATCTGGATCACCGGCACCTACAACCGCGTCTGGTGCAAACACCTCCTCCGCGATCCCCGCGCCTCCCTCTGCATCGAATCCGGCCCCCCGCTCACCGGCCACGTCGAATTCGACGGCCGCGTCACCCCGTTCGAGCTCCCCACATTCGATATCTGGCCCATCTCCCGGCTCCTCGCTGAGAAGTACGTCGGCCGCGGCGACCCCGCGAACGCCGCCGCCGTCGACGCCTTCTTCGCGAACATGCAGACGGAGCCCCGTCTCCTCTTCCGCCTCGAACCCGAGGTAACCCGCGCCATCGACATGCGCGTCTACCGCGGCAAGCGCGCCGACCGGGAGTTCCAGCAGCGGGTCCGCGGCGAAGAATAAGACATAACGATTCGCGCCATTCACTTCCCCCGCGTCCTCCGGTACGATCAGGGGACCCTGGAACCCCGCCGCACCGCCGGCACCGGAGAAGCATGGCCAACGACGTCGCCCGCCGCCTCGCCATCAGCGTCCAGCCCGTCCCGAAGCAGGACCCCGAAGAGCGCAAGCGCAACTTCGAAGAGACCTACCTCGGGTTCGACCTGAACGCGGCCCGCATCGAAGCCTCCCGCTGCATCCAGTGCCCCTCGGCGCCCTGCCAGGAAGCCTGTCCCGTCCACAACGACATCCCCGGCGCCCTCGCCCTCCTCGAAGCCGGCGATATCCTCGGCGCCGCCGACAAGTTCCGCGAAACCTCCAACCTCCCCGAGATGTGCGGCCGCCTCTGCCCGCAGGAGAAGCTCTGCGAAGGCGCCTGCGTCGTCGGCTTCGCCATCCGCCCCGGCGGGAAATCCGAGCCGCCCGTCACCATCGGCAAGCTCGAAGCCTTCTGCACCGACTACCAGCGCCAGCAGCTCGGCGGCTACCCCATGCCGCGCTACATGCCCGAGCCCACCGGCTTCAAGGTCGCCGTCATCGGCTCCGGACCCGCCGGCCTCGCCGTCGCCGAGCAGCTCGCCGATAAGGGCCACAGCGTCACCGTCTACGAATACTGGCCCGAGCCCGGCGGCGTCCTCGTCTACGGCATCCCCAACTTCAAGATGCGGAAGAACATCGTCGACGAGTACATCGCCCACCTCGAGGCCATGGGTGTCCAGTTCATCTGCAACACCTACGTCGGCCGCGATATCACCATCGACGAACTCTTCCGGCAGGGCTTCCACGCCGTCTTCATCGGCACCGGCGCCGGCGTCGGCAACGAAATGGGGATCGAAGGCGAAGACCTCGAGGGCGTCTACACCGCCACCGAATTCCTCGTGCGTGGCAACCTCGCCCCCGAGTTCCTCCCGGAGCGCTACCGCGAGCCCCTCCCGAAGCTGAACGACGTCGTCGTCATCGGCGGCGGCGATACCTCCATGGACTGCGTTCGCACCGCCGTCCGCCTCGGCGCCCAGAACGTCACCTGTGTGTACCGCCGCACCGAGGCCGAGATGCTCGGCCGCGCCGAAGAGCGCAAGAACGCCCGCGAAGAAGGCGTCCGCTTCGAAATGCTCACCCTGCCGACCCGCATCCTCGGCGACGAACAGGGCCGCGTCCGCGCCGTCGAATGCCAGCGCATGGAGCTCGGCGAGCCCGACGAATCCGGCCGCCGCCGTCCCATCCCCGTGAAAGGCAGCGAATTCATCATCCCCGCCGATGCCGTCGTCATCGCCATCGGCTACGGCGCCGACCCCGTCGTTCCCCAGACCACCAGCGGCATCCGCACCGACCGCAAGGCCCTCATCCAGGTCGATGAAAAAGGCCGCACCACCCGGCCGGGCGTCTTCGCGGGGGGCGACAACGTCAACGGCGCCGACCTCGTCGTCACCGCCCTTGCCGACGGGCGCCGCGCTGCCGAAGCCATTCATGAGTACCTGATGACGCTCCCGGCCCCGCGCCGCTGAGCGGCCACGAATTACACACCGTTTACAAACGGACCCTGCGCAACGGTTCGGCCCCGTTCGATCTTTCCGGTGAGATCGCACGGGGTCGACCATGAACAAGCCTCCCGTCCTCAACGCCTTCCTCCTGCCGGCCCAGGACACCACCGCCCTCGGCTCCGTCGAAACCCCGCTCCTCGTCCGGCTCCTCCGGCCCGCGTCCTTCGCCGTCTGGCTCCTCGTCTTCTGCGTCCAGGCCCAGACCGTCATCGCCCGCGGCGGCGGCACCAACTGGTT
>NZ_JANZZD010000025.1:0-33192 GCF_026419595.1 Tepidiforma sp.
GCCGGGGTGGGCCTCGCCGGCCCTCCGCGGGCACGGAGGCCCGCGGCTACGGAGTTGGGAGTTGGGAGTTGGGAGTTGGGAGTTGGGAGTTGGGAGGGAGCGTATGGCGCGTCCCGGGCCCGTCAACCTCCAACCTCCAACCTCCAACCGGGGGCTGGGGACGCGGGGAGGGGGCCGAGACGCGAACGGTCCTGCGGGCGCGGCGGCGCACCCGCAGGACCGCACGAACGGGGGAGCGTCAGGAGAGGTGGGAGGCGAGCATCCAGGCCCACTTGTCGAGGCCGCGGATGACTTCGATGTAGACGTCCTGGGTGGCGATGTCGTCCTCGGTCTCGGCAGCGAAGGCCTGGATGACCTGGCTGGTGGTGACGAGGCCGTCGTGGACGAGCTGGACGAGCGTCTTCCAGTCGGCGGAGTCGGCCGGGAAGTCGCCGAGGGTGGACTTCTTCGTCACGTTGCTGAGCGTGCCGTGGGCGAGGTGGCCGAGGGCGCGGGCGCGCTCGGCGATGTCGTCGGCGTAGTCGCGGACGTCGCTGGCGATGGCGTCGAAGGTTTCGTGGAGGCCGTGGAAGTTCGGCCCGGTGACGTTCCAGTGGGCTTCCTTCGCGCGGAGGGCGAGGTCGATGAGGTGGGCGAGGGAGGTGTTGAGGTCGGCCGCGATCTCCTTTTTGCGGGCGGCCGAGAGGGCGACGGAGTTCTTCGCGACGGTTGCGGTTGCCATGTGGGATGCACCTCCATTCGTGCTGCAATCAGCGTAGGGAAGGCGGCATCGCGAACGCGTAATGCGCCGGGGCGGGGCGTTGCGAATCCGTTGCAACGCGGCCGGGCTGCGGCTCAGGCGCGGCGGAGCTGGCTGAAATCGACGGAGATGAAGATGCCCTCGGCCTCGGCGCAGAGGGTTTCGCCGGCGTGGAGGGTGCCGGCGGCGAAGATTTTGCGGCCTTCGACGCGGTCGACGCGGGCTTCGAAAACGACCTCCGTGTGGAGGGGCGTGGGCCGGCGGTAGCGGATGGTGAGGGTGCCGGTCATGCCGGGCCGGCCGGTGCGGGCCTGCGCCATGCCGAGGACTTCATCGAAGGCGGCGGCGATGATGCCGCCGTGGACGTGGCCGGGCGGGCCTTCGTACTGGGCGCCGAAGCTGGCGCGGCCGATGATGCGGTCGCCGTCGATCTCCATGCGGAGCGGGGGCGCGACGGGGTTGCCGAGGCCGATGACGGGGCTGCGGTCGAACATGGCGCGGGCGTCGCCGGCGGGCGCGGATTCGGCGAAGCCCCACGGGCGGTGGCCGGTGCGGGTGCCTTCGAGGCGGGCGCCGAACTGCTCCATCGCCTCGGCGGCGGCGAGGAGGTCGGCTTCGTCGGCCTGCATGTCGGTGAGGGCTTCGGCGACGGTGCGCATGGCGGCGGCGAGGCGGTGGAGGGCGGCGCGCTGGCCCGTCGCGGGTTCGTCGGCGGGGATCCAGTTGGCGAGGGAGGCGATGGACTGCCCGAAGGGGTCGTCGCTCATGCGTGAATTATCGGCCGCGGCGCGCCGGGGAGCTACCAGCTCAGCCGAAGACGCCAGCTTCGGCGAGCGCGGCGATGTCGTCGTCGCCGAGGCCGGCCGCGCGGAGGACGTCGAGGGTATCGGCGCCGGGTTCGGAGGCCATGCCGCGGACGCGGACGTCGGCGCCGCGGATGCGGAAGGGGGCGGCGACGGTTTCGAACGCGCCGGCGGGCGTTTCGAGCGGCTGGAAGGCGTCGCGGCCGCGGAGCTGGGGGTCGGCGACGACATCGGGGAGTTCGACCATGGGAGCCCAGATGAGGCCTTCGCGGTCGAGTTTTTCGGCGAGGGATTCGAGCGGTTCGGCGAGGAAGGCCCGTTCGATGCCGGCGGCGAGTTCGGCGCCGCGCTGGCGGCGGCCGGCCATGGTGGCGAGGGACGGGTCGGCGGCCCAGTCGTCGCGGCCGATGACGCGGCAGAGGCGGGGCCAGTAGGGGTCGGGCGTCATGTGCACGAGCATGACCCAGCGGCCATCCGCGGTGGGGTAGGTGTTGAAGAGGGGGTTCTCGGGCGCGGTGCGGTCGAAGCGGCGGGGCTGGCGGCCGTCGATGAGCGTCTTGGCGACGTCGGTGGCGATGGTGTAGAGGCCGGTCTGCTGGAGGGAGATATCGACGACCTGCCCGCGGCCGGTGCGGTCGCGGAGGCGGAGGGCAGCGAGAGCGGCAGCGACGGCGGCCATGCCGGTGGTGTGGTCGCCCTGCGCGATGCGGCTCAGGACGGGCGGGCTGCCGGGGTGGCCGACGAGCGACATGATGCCGCTGCGGGTCCAGAAGGCGGAGAAATCGAACCCGGGCCGGTCGGCATCGGGACCGTCGAGGCCGTAGCCGGTGATGGCGACGATGACGACGCGGGGGTTGCGGGCGTGGACTTCCTCCGGGGTGAGGCGGAACTTCGCAAGCCGGCGGGGGAGGAGGTTGGTGAGGAAGATATCCGCGCCGGCGAGGAGGCGGTGGACGAGGTCAGGACCGCCGGGCGCCTCGAGGTCGACGGTGACGGACTTCTTGCCGCGGTTTTCGAGTTCGAAGAGGAAGTTGAAGGGGGCGGTGCCGGGTCCGGTGCCGGTGGGGACGACGCCGCGCATCACTTCGCCGCCGGGGGGTTCGAGCTTGATGACCTCGGCGCCGAGGTCGCGCAAGAGGCCGCCGGCGCTGGGGGCAGCGACGTAGTTGGCGAGTTCGATGACGCGGATGCCTTCGAGCGGAGCCGGTTCGTGCATGGTCGAGGGGCGTTTTTCGGAAGCGTAAACTGCGCGGCGATGGCAGGCGAGGAGCTCTTCCGGCTGTCGCACACGAAGGTCGAAACGTTCCGGCGGTGCCGGAAGCAGTACTGGTTCGCGTACGTCTCCGGGATGCCGCGGCCGGAGCAGGAGGATACCCCGGCGGCGCTCGCCGGGAACGGCGTCCACCGGGCGATGCAGAAGCTGTGCGACACCGGGGAGCCGGAGGACGGGTACGCCGAGCTGGAGGCCTACCTGCGGATGCCGAAGCACGCGGCGGCGGGGCCGGGGACGGAGTGGTGGGAGATGGCGCGCGCGTGGTACGAGCGGGGCATCGACGCGCACCGGTCGATCGCGTCGGAGGCCCGGTGGGCAGAAGTGGACAGCTGGGCGCCAGCGCACAAGCTTGGCATCACGGTGTGGTCGAAGGCGGACCGGGTGGACCGGCTGGCGCCGGACCGGTGGCAGGTGATCGACTGGAAGACGGGGAGGTTCGACCTCGACGACGTGGTGGACCGGCAGCTGGACCTGGCGCACGTCATCGTGCGGACGGTGCGGGCGCTGCCGCGGGAAGCGACGGTGCGGGCGGTGGCGTGGAACCTGCGGACGGGGCAGCAGCGGGTGCGGGAGCTGACGCGCGAGGACGCCGCGCGGACGATGGGCTACCTCGGGCGGATGGCGCGGGTGATGCAGGCGGAGGAAGAGTTCCTCGCGACGCCGGGGGTGCATTGCGGGTTCTGCGGCTGGCGGAGCCGGTGCGAGGCGGCTGCGCGCCTTGAAGAAGAGGGGCTGGACGCGCTGTGGGAGGAGGCGGAGGAGCCGCCGGCGCCGGGCGATTTCGCGGTGGAACAGGCCTGAAACGAGCGATTTTGCCGAACGTTCACATTTCGGCGGCCATTCGGCCCTTCACGGGGGAGGATATCGATCTATGCTATCGATCCATGCGCGGGCGGCGCTGGAGGACGCCGGGGAGGTCGCCGATGAACATCGAGGTCATCGAGTTCGAGCTGGAGTGCCCGGAGCACGGCGTCTACCGGGTGCAGGTGCCGGTGGAGCTGCCGCGGCCGCGGGCGTGCGTGCATTGCTACCTGCCGGTGCAGCGGCGGGAGCTGCGGCGGTACGAGGCGCCGGCGCCGATGGCGGGGCAGGTAGCGCCGGCGGAGGCGTTTTTCGGGTAGTCGGCGGCGCGGCTGGCGCCGCGGCGGCCGGCTGCCCCGGCGGTGGCGCGGCTGGCGCCGCGGTGGATGGCTGGCCGGCTGCGCCGGCGGTGGCGCGGCTGGCGCCGCGGTGGATGGCTGGCCGGCTGCGCCGGCGGCGCCGCGGGATGCCGCCGCTTCGCGGCGGCGGTGGGAGGGGGAGGGAACCGGGAGGCGGGAGGTGGGAGGCGGGAACGGGGAGGGAGAATAACCTCCAACCTCCAACCTCCAACCTCCAACCTCCAACCTCCAACCTCCAACCTCCAACCTCCAACCTCCAACCTCCAACCTCCAACCTCCAACCTCCAACCTCGCCGCCCCCTTGGCGCCCTCCACCGTCTCGGCTAGAGTCCGCGGCATGCCGACGGCTGCGGGTTCGCCGGGTGCGGCTGCGACGTACGAGACCGACGTGCTGGTGGTCGGCGGGGGCATCGCGGGCCTTTCGGCGGCGGTGGCGGCGCGGCAGGCGGGCGCGCGGGTGATCCTCATCGAGAAGGCGCCGCGCGAGCACCGGGGCGGCAACACCCGCTTCGCCGATGCGCAGATGCGGTTCCCCCACGAGCCGGACGAGTTCGGCCGCCGCGGCTACACGGCCGACGAGATGTTCGACGACCTGATGCGGATTTCGCGCGGCCGGGCGAATCCCGACCTCGTGCGGACGCTCTGCGACAACGCGGCGGATGCGGCGGAGTGGCTGACGGGGCTGGGGCTCGCATGGGAAGCGGGCTACCCGCACACCGCGGGCTACCGGCGCAGCCCGAAAGCGGGCGGGCAGGGGCTGGTGGACCTGCTCTACCGGCGGCTGGACGGGCTCGGTGGGATCGTCAGCTACGAGACGGCCGCGCTCGACCTGCTGCTCCACCCTTCGGGCGCCGTCGCCGGCGTGCGCGCGCGGGGGCCGGAGGGCGTCATCGACCTCGAGGCGCGGGGCGGGACGGTGCTGGCCTGCGGCGGCTTCCAGGCGAACGTCGAGATGCGGGTGCGGTACCTGGGGCGGTTCGCCGACGGGCTCATCCTCCGCGGGAGCCGGTACAACACGGGCGAGGGGCTGCTGATGGCGATCGCGGCCGGGGCGCGGCCGGCGGGCCAGTGGGGCGATTACCACTCGGCGGTGCTCGATGCGCGCTCGCCCCGCATCGAATGCGGCGTCACGGCGCTCTACAACTACCAGATGGGCATCTTCGTCGATCGCGAGGGGCGGCGGTTCCTCGACGAGGGCGAGGACTTCCGCGACCACACGTACGTGAAGTTTTCGAAGCAGATCATCGAGCAGGCGGGCGGCGAGGCGTGGTGCATCTTCGACCAGCAGGCGTACGGCCGGGAGGAGTTCGGGCGGGCATGGCGGCCGGTCGGGCCGCCGCTCGAATCGGCGACGCTGGAGGGGCTGGCGCGGCAGATGGGCGTGCCGGCGGAGAACCTGCTCGAGACCGTGGCGGCCTTCAACGCGGCGGTGCAGCCCGGGGAGTACGACCTCGACCGGCTGGACGGGAAGCGGACGGCCGGGATTTGGCCGCCGAAGAGCAACTGGGCGCTGCCGATCGCTGCGCCGCCGTACCTCGCGGTCCCGGTGACGGGCGGGATCACGTTCACCTTCGGCGGGCTGGCGTGCGATACCTCGGCGCGGGTGCTGGATACGCGGGGCCAGCCGATGCCCGGCCTCTACGCGGCGGGCGAGCCGATGGGGGAGCTGTTCTATTACAACTACCCGGGCGCGTCGTCGGTCATCCGGGGGTGTGTCTTCGGGCGAATTGCGGGGGCGCACGCGGCGGCACGGGCGGCGGCCGGCTGAGGCGCACCTGTTGCCGGCGGGCGGGCGGCCGATATTCGAAGCATGAAGCACCTGTGGATGTGGGCGTTCTGCGCGCCGGCGCTGCTGCTGGCAGCGGCCTGCCTCGCGGCCGGCTGGCAGGGCGCGTTCGAACCGCCGCTGGCGTGGACGGGCGCGGCGTTCTTCGGCGTCATCGCCGAGGTGGCGTCGCGGCTCGCCCGGCGCGCGCGGCGGCGTGAGCAGAAGAAGCAGGCGGCGATCGAGGCGCTGGCGGCGACGGCGCTCCTGCGCGAACAGCTGCGTTCGGCCCACCAGCACCGCCGGGCAGCCTGAGGCGGCGGCGGGCTCCTTCCCCGCGGCGCCCCGGACGGCTACGCTACGCGGCGATGACGAAGCCGGGGTGGACGTTCCTCACGAACCACGGGCACGTGCTCCTCTGCATCGCGAACGACCCCGGCATCCGCCTGCGCGACGTGGCGGAACGGGTCGGCATCACCGAGCGGGCGGCGCAGCGGATCGTGGCCGACCTGGTGGAGGCGGGGTACATCACCCGGAAGCGGGTCGGCCGGCGGAACATCTACGAGATTCACCCGGAGCGGCCGCTCCGGCACCCGGTGGAGCAGGCGCACTCGGTCGGCGAGCTGTTCCGGCTCATCGAGCCGCCGGGGCAGGGGGAGGATGCAGGGCGCTGACCGCGCGCGGCGGGGGATGGCGGGAGGCGGGAACCGGGAAGCGGGAGGCGGGAACCGGGAGGCGGGAACCGGGAAGCGGGAGACGGGAGGCGGGAACGGGGAGACGGGGAGCGTGCGTGAATTCGGAGGTTCGGGTGGGCCTTGCCGGCCCTCCGCGGGGACGGAGCCCCGCGACTACGGAGGTGGGAACCGGGAGGCGGAAACCGGGAAGCGGGAGACGGGTGAATTCGACGGTTCGAGTGGGCCTCGCCGGCCCTCCGCGGGCACGGAGGCCCGCGACTACGGAGTTGCGAGTTCCGGCGACCGAGGTTGTCTCCCTTTCTCCCTTACTCCCTTACTCCCTTTCTCCCTTTCTCCCGTCTCCCGGTTCCCCGTTCCCGGTTCCCGGCTGACTGCGCGGTAGGGCGGGGGTTGCGAGAATACGGGACGATGACGCACCTGCCGCCTCCCGAGGAGAAGGCCCGCACCGTGCGGGCGATGTTCGACCGGATTTCGCCGACGTACGACCGGGTGAACCGGCTGATGACGTTCGGGGCGGACCAGCGCTGGCGGCTGGCGCTGGTGGAGCGGCTCGCGGTGAGCCCGGCGGACACGGTGCTGGACCTCGCCTGCGGGACGGGCGATTTCGCGGAGCTGTGCCGGGCGCGCGGCGCGCTCGCCGTCGGGCTCGATTTCAGTCGCGGGATGCTGGAGCGGGCAGCGGCGCGCTCGGGCGAGACGTCGGCGTGGGTGCAGGGCGATGCGCTCCGGCTGCCGTTCCGGGATGGCGCGTTCACTGTGGCCGTTTCGGGCTTCGCGCTGCGGAACTTCGCGAGCATCCCGCCGGTGCTGGCGGAGCTGGCGCGGGTGCTGGAGCCGGGCGGCCGCCTCGGGCTGCTCGAGGTGGACCGGCCGCGCAACCCGCTCATCGCGCTCGGGCACCGGGCGTACTTCGAACGGGCGGTGCCGGTCCTCGGCGGGCTGCTGGCGGACCGCGACGCCTACCGCTACCTGCCGGCCTCGGCGGCCTACCTGCCGGGCGAGGCGGAGATGGTGGCGATGCTGCGCGAGGCGGGCTTCCACCACATCCGGAAGCGGCGGCCGATGCTCGGCGCGATCCAGTCGATCACGGCGGAGCGGCGATGACGGCCGCGGCGGCGGCATCCCGGCCCGGGCGGCTGCAGGCGTGGCGGATGGCCGCGCGGCCGCCCACGCTGCCGGCGGCGGCGGCGCCCGTGGCGGTCGGCACCGCGCTCGCCATCCGCGACGACGCGTTCGCGCTGCTGCCGGCGCTGGCCGCGCTCTTCGGCGCGCTCTGCCTGCAGGTGGGCGCGAACTTCGCGAACGACGTCTTCGACCACGAGAAAGGGGCCGATACGGCGGAGCGGCTGGGGCCGCCGCGGGCGAGCCAGCTCGGGCTCCTCACGCCGCGCGAGCTGAAATCCGGGATGGCCGCGGCCTTCGGGCTCGCGATGCTCGCCGGCCTCTACCTCGCGTGGGTGGGCGGCTGGCCGATCGTCGCCATCGGCCTCGCGAGCATCGCGGCGGCCGTCATCTACACGGGCGGGCCGTGGCCCATCGGCTACCACGCACTGGGCGACCTCTTCACCTTCGTGTTCTTCGGCCTCGTGGCGGTGATGGGGACGTACTACGTGCAGGCGGGGGCCGTGACGTGGTTCAGCTTCGCGGCGGCGGTGCCGGTCGGGGCGACGGTCACGATGATCCTCGTGGTCAACAACCTGCGGGACATCCCGACGGACCGGCGGGCGGGGAAGACGACGCTGGGCGTGGTGCTGGGCGAGCGGGGGACGCGCTGGTGGTTCGCGGCGCTGCTGGCGCTGGCACTGGCGGTGCCCGCGGGGGCGACGGTCACCGGGGCGGCGCCGCTCGGGGCGGTGGCCGCGGCCGCGGCGGGGGTGCTCGCGTGGCCGCTGCTCCGGCAGGTGCTCGGCGGGACGGGCGGCCGCGCGCTGAACCCGGTGCTGAAGGGCACGGCCCGGTTCGCGCTCTGGCACGCCTTGCTCTGGGCGGCAGCCCTCGCGTTCCAGCCCTGAGCGCCGGCGGGCGGGTTCGCGTCTTTACAATAGAGGGCGGGGCCGCGCCGATTCGGCCCCGAGAACCGCGCGGAGGTGCGCACGATGCCGAACGCTGAACCCCAGGCGAAGACCCCGGCGCAGCAGGCCGCGCTCTCCGGCGCCGAGCGGACGACCGAGGGCCTGCTGACGGCGCAGGATGCGCTGCTGCGGGCGCTCCGCCGGCCGCAGCCGGGCCGGGAGCGCGACTGGGCGGCGCTCGTCGGGCAGGAGCTGGCGCTCGTAGCCGCGGCGCTCCGGGACCACCGGCTCGAAGTAGAGGGTGCCGAAGGGCTGTACGCCGAAATCCTGCGCGATGCGCCGTGGACGCAGCCGCGGCTGCGGCAGCTCGGCGCGCAGCTGCGCCGGCTCGAAGCCGAGGCCGCGGACCTGCAGGTGGAGGTGCGCCGGGTGGAGGAGGGCGACCTGCAGGCGCTGCACGCCATCCGGCACGATGCCGAGCGGCTGCTGGCCGGCGTGCGCGACCTGCTTTCGAAAGAAGCCGATCTCATCTACGAGCGGTTCGAACAGCCACCGGCGGCCGACTAGCCGGCATCGGCCGGGGCGCGGCCGGCCTTCCACGCCGCGCCGGGCGCCGCCACCGGGCCGCGGCCGGGGGCGAACGGCGCCGCGCGCTCCTCGGCGAGGGCCTTCGCCACCGTGCCGTCGATGCGGCGGAGCGACCCGCTGGCGAGGAGCATCGCGAGCGAGAGCGCCATCGTCACGAGCGAGGCGATGGCGACGGCCGCGGGCGCGCCGAGCGCCTCGGCGAGGGCGCTGACGGGCACGGTGCCGAGCGGCGTGAGCCCGAAGGTCATCATCATGATGCTCATCACCCGCCCGCGAACCTCGTTCGGGATGAGCACCTGGATGAGCGTGTTCACGGTGGTGGTGAAGGCGCTGGCGAAGACGTCGGCGGCGAAGACGAGCGGGATGGCGAGCAGGAACCACGGGCTGAGCGAGAAGAGGAGGAGGCTGCCGGCGAAGGCGAGCAGCGTGCTCATCATCAGGCGGAGCTTGCGCGGGGATTCGCTGGCGAAGGCGACCCAGAACGAGCCTGCGATGCCGCCGAGCCCGGCCGCGGCCTGGAGCACGCCGAGCCCGCCGGCGCCCACGTGCCAGGTGTCATCGGCGAAGACGACGAGGAGCGCCTGGAAGGGCATCGCGAGGAGGATGGGGATGATGGAGAGGACGAGGAGGGCGCGGACCGGCGGGTCGGTCGAGACGTAGCGGAGGCCGCCGACCAGCTCGGCGAGGACCGGGCGGCTGCCGGCGCCGTCGGCGGGGGGCGATTTGCTCACGTGGGCCATGGCGAAGAAGGCGAGCGCGTAGAGGGTGACGGCCATCGCGTAGACCCAGCGGACGCCGAAGACGGCGATGATGAGGCCGGCGAAAACGGGGCCGACGACGCGCGCGGCGTTCATTCCGCCCATCTGGAGGGCCATGGCGCTCGCCATGCCCTGGCGGCCGACGATGTTCGCGACGATCGCCTGCCGCGCGGGCATGATGAACGGGAAGGTGCAGCCCATCACGAAGACGACGGCGAGGAGGTGCCAGAATTCGAGCCGTCCGAGGACGAGGAGGGCGAAGACGGCCAGCTCGGAGGCGACGAGCACCGCCTGGCCGGTCATGATCAGCCGGCGCTTTTCGACGCGGTCGGCGATGACGCCGCCGAACGGCGAGACGAGCAGCATGGGGATGGCGACGACGAGGTTGATGAGGCCGAGCGCGAATTCGCTGCCGGTGAGGCGGTAGGCGAGCACGGAGCGGACGATGAACTGGCCGTTCATCGCGAAGAAGAAGGCGATGTTGGAGGCGAAGAGCCAGCGGAACTGCTGGTGCTGGAGGGAGGCGAACGGGCCGCGCCCCTGCGCCGGTTCGGCGGGGAGTTCGAGCATCCCGTTAGCGTAGCACGAACGATCGCCGGCGGGGCCGGGAGCAGGCCGCGCGCGTATACTTCGCGCCACAACGATTACCCCCGGAGGCTGGCACGTGGAATTCCGCCATCTCGGCCGGTCGGGCCTCGAGGTTTCGCTCGTGGGGCTCGGCTGCAACAACTTCGGCATGCGGTGCGACTTCGAACAATCGAAGGCGGTGGTGCACCGCGCGCTCGACCTCGGGATTACGCTGTTCGACACGGCGGATGTGTACGGCGGGGGCGGCCGCTCGGAGGAGTTCCTCGGGAAGATCCTGAAGGGCCACCGGGAGAAGGTGGTCATCGCGACGAAGTTCGGGATGAAGATGGGCGAAGGGCCGCACCGGATGGGCGCCTCGCGGAAGTACATCATGCAGGCGGTGGAGGATTCGCTGCGGCGGCTGGATACGGACTACATCGACCTGTACCAGGTGCACCGGCCGGACCCGCACACGCCGATCGAGGAGACGCTCCGGGCGCTGGACGACCTGGTGCGGCAGGGGAAGGTGCGGTACATCGGGCATTCGAACTTTGCGGCGTGGCAGGCGACGGAGGCGCACTTCGTGGCGCAGCGGCTGAATGTGACGCCGTTCATTTCGGCGCAGAACGAGTACAACCTGCTCGACCGGCGGATCGAGGCGGAGCTGGTGCCGGCGTGCAACGCGTACGGGCTGAGCATTCTGCCCTACTTCCCGCTGGCGAGCGGCTTTCTGACCGGGAAGTACCGGAAGGGGGAGGAGCTGCCGGCGGGCACGCGGCTGGCGAACGCGGGGCCGATGGCGGCGCGGGTGCTGACGGACCGGAATTTCGCCATCCTCGAGAAGCTGGAGACGTTCGCGCAGGCGCGGGGGAAGGGGATGGTGGACCTCGCCATCGGGTGGCTGGCGAGCCAGCCGCACGTGGGGAGCGTCATCGCGGGTGCGACGCGGCCGGAGCAGGTGGACCAGAACGTGGCGGCGGCCGCGTGGCGGCTGACGGCGGACGAGCTGGCGGAGGTGGACGCGATTACGCGCTGAAAGGGAGGAGGGAGGCCCCACGTCCGCCTTGTCCCCGCCCCGAGGGAGGAGGGAGGAGGGAGCCGGGGCCTGGGAGCTGGGAGCTGGGAGCTGGGGTGGCCGGTGCGCCTATTCGGTCAAGCTTCAACCTTCAAGCTCCAACCTCCGCGCTGGGGGCCGGGAGGCGGGCGGGGCGGGGCTCCCTCATCCCTCGGTGGGGAGGACGGGAGGGGCGGGGGTCCCTCCTCCCTCGGGGACGGGCAGCAGCCGGGGCCGGGCTCCCTCCTCCCTCGGGACGGGGAGGCCGGCGGGGGCTGGGGTCAGGTGCCGGCGAAGTAGCCGGGGGACATGCCGAGTGCGTCGCTCACGGGCCCGGAGCAGCGGACGAAGGCCTCCATATTATCCCGAACGAAGGGGAGGAGGCTGCCTCCGGCTGCGGCGGCTTCGGGAATCTCGAGGCCCTCGGCGCGCAGGCAGCCGACGAGCTGAACGTGAGCGTCACGCAGCTGCGCCGGCGACGGCTGGTGCGCCTGCGACCAAATTGCGCTGATGCGGGCGTAGGTCGGCGAGGCGCAGCCGTCGACCGCGGCCTGGCTCGCGGCAGCGACGGCGGCGGCATCGCCCTCGGCCCGGGGCGGGAAGGTGAATTCGATGGCGTACACCTGGAGGGGGCCGGGGACCAGGGGCCGCGCCAGCTGGCCGCCCCGGGCCTCGACGCAGGCGACGAACGCGCGGGTCACGCGGTCGTACTCCTCGAACGACAGGCGGCCATCGGAGAGGAGGTCTGCGGCGAGGAGGTCGCCCTCGCTGCGGGCGAGGTCGGCCTGGCCGGGCCAGACAACGACGCGGCCATCCCGGTCGAGCGAGCCGGGGCTGGCGTCGGCTGCCGGGGACCCGCCCGTGAAGAGCAGCCATGTACCGGCGACGGCTGCAGCCGAGAAGATGCCAAGCGCGAAGATGATGCGGCGCACTGCGTTCCCTCCGTTACCAGGTGTTCGTGCCGTAGTAGCCATCGAATGCGGTGATGAACTGCAGGGCATGCGTCCCGGCCGCAGCAGTTACCGGTGATGGATTGCCGATGTTGCCCCAGACGATGTCTCCGGAATACCACCCGCCGGCAAGCGTGCGTGAGGTTCCGTTCTGAAGCACCACAGTGCCCGAGAGGTAGCGGGAACTCCCGCTGCAGCCAGTGGTTCCCGTGTATCCGGCAGGGTAGCTGAGCCAGGACTGGCCGTACCCGATGCATCCGCCGGCGTTCAGCGTCACTGTCGCGGGACCGGCGCCTGCCGGTGAAGCGCCCGCGAAGAGCAGGACAACCGGGAGCAGGGCGATCCACTGGAGCCACGACCGCGCTTCCCTGACTCCATGCCGAGGTACCGCCTTCAGCATCGTATCTCTCCTCCAAGAGCGATGCCGGGAGCGTAGTTCGTGCCGCGTGGGTTGTCAATGTCATGTTAACCATCTATTGACCTTGGGGGAGGGAGGAGGGAGCGCCGCCCATCCCCGGCCCCACCCCGAGGGAGGAGGGAGGAGGTTGAAGGGCCGGGGCAGGCCCCCGGGGCTCAGTCGATGGCGGAGTAGATGAGGTTCTTGAGCTGGCCGCGGAAGTTGAAGGTGCCTGACGGCATGAGCTGGGTCATGAAGATGCAGACGAGGTCTTCGCGGGGGTCGACCCAGAAGATGGTGGAGGCGGCGCCGCCCCAGTAGTAGTCGCCCTCGCCGAGGGTGCCGGCGCGGGCGGCATCGAGGGTGACGGCGAAGCCGAGGCCGAACCCGACGCCTTCGTTTGCGGTTTCCGAGAAGGCGCCGATGGCGAGGCTGGTGAGGTCCTGGCCGCCGGGCAGGTGGTTGCGGGTCATCAGTTCGAGCGTGCGGCTGCTGATGATGCGGGCGCCATCGAGTTCGCCGCCGCGGCGGAGCATTTCGCAGAAGCGCCAGTAATCGCGGATGGTGCCGACGAGGCCGCCGCCGCCGGAGAGGAAGGCGGGCTCGCGGAGGTAGGCGCTCGTTTCGGGGTCGTCGATGAGGCGGAGCGATTTGTCGGGCTGGCGCTGGTAGTTGGCGGCGAAGCGGTCGCGTTTCTCGGCGGGCACGCAGAAGGCGGTATCGACCATGCCGAGGGGCTCGAAGATCCGTTCGCGGAAGTACTGGTCGAGCCGTTTGCCGGAGACGCGTTCGACGAGGGCGCCGCAGACGTCGGTGGCGAAGGAGTACATCCAGCGCTCGCCGGGGTCGTAGCGGAGCGGGGCCTGCCCGAGCTTTTCGACGAAGGTATCGAGGGTTTCGCCGGGGCCGCGCTGGATGCCGAGCCGACGGTAGGCCTTGTCGACGGGGTGGTTGGTGGCGCCGTAGGTGAGGCCGGCGGTGTGGCTGAGGACGTGCTTGAAGGTGACGGGCCGCGCAGGCTCTTTCGTTTCCATCTCGTCGCCATCGCCGGAGACCCAGGTGCGGAGGCGCTCCCAGCCGGGCAGGTAGCGCGCGACGGGGTCGTTGAGCATGAAGCGCGCCTCTTCGAACTGCTGCATGAGGGCGATGGACGTAATGGGCTTCGTCATCGAGTAGATGCGGAAGATGGCGTCGTCGCGCATGGGGCGGTTGCGCTCGCGGTCCATGAGGCCGAAGGAGCGGAAGTAGGCGGGGATGCCGTGGCGGGCGACGAGGACCTGGCAGCCGGCGATTTTGCCGGGCTCGATGTAGTTGCGTTCGATGTGGGCGGTGATGCGGTCGAGGCGCGCGGCATCGAAGCCGGCGCTGCGGGGGGATGTCTCCACGGGTGTTGAAACTCCGGTGTTGGAAGTAGGGGAATGATACGGGAAGCGGGAAGCGGGAAGCGGGAGGCGGGAGGCGGGAAGCGGGAGGCGGGAACCGGGAGGCGGGAGGCGGGAACGGGGAACGGGGAGCGGGGAGGGAGGATAACCAGCAACCTCCGACCTCCACTGGACGGGGCGGGGAGGCCGGGAGGGCCGTAGCCGCGGGGCTCCGTCCCCGCGGAGGGCCGGTGCGGCCCACCCGAATCTCCGAATTCACGCGGTCTCCGCCGTCCGCGCCGCGGTTCCCGGGACATCCGTTGGGCGCATGGCGCCCCGCGGGGACGGAGCCCCGCGACTACGCGGGAGCCGGGAGGCGGGAGGCGGGAGGAGGGAAACGGGAGGAGGGAGCAGGGAGAGAGAACAACCTCCAACCTCCAACCTCCCGGCCGCGCGCGCGACTCTGCTACGGTAGGAGGAGGAGGTGATTGCGATGACGGCTACGGTCGAACAGCTGGCGTTCGGGCTGCGGAAGGAGACGGGACTGCCGTTCCACCAGGCGGTGGAGGCGGTCCGGGAGGCGCTGAAGGCGCAGGGCTTCGGCGTGCTGACGGAGATCGATGTGCAGGCGACGCTGAAGGCGAAGCTGGGCGCGGAGATGCCGCCCTACCTGATCCTCGGCGCGTGCAACCCGCCGCTGGCGCACCGGGCGCTGACGGCGAACCCGGAGGTGGGGCTGCTGCTGCCGTGCAATGTGGTGGTGCGCGATACGGGCCGCGGCATCGTGGTGGAGGCGATGGACCCGGTGGCGGCGATGGGCATCGTGCAGGACCCGGAGGTGGCGGAGGTGGCGAAGGCCGCGCGGGAGAAGATCGAAGCGGCGCTGGCGGCGCTCGAGTAGCAGGCTATTCGGCGGCCGGCCCCGGCTGGCCGCCGCCCCCGCGGCCCCGGCGGCGGCGCCGACGGGCGGCTCCCGGCTGGCCCTCGGGGGCTGAAGACGGGGGACCGCTTTCGCCCTGCGCCGGGGGCTGCTGCGGCGCCCCGGACCGCCGGAAGACGCGGCCGGCGGGCGGCGCCGGCGGCTGCGGTTCCGGCCGGGCAGCAGCGCCAGGCGGCCGCGCTTCGGCGCCGGTTCCGCCGCGGCCGCGCCGGCGGGCGCCGCCCGCTTCGGGCGCTGCGGGCTGCCGTTCGGGGCGGGGCTGCTGGGGCGGGCTCTCGGGCTTCGGGGGGCGGGCAGGGACGATGCGGCGGGGGCCGCCGCCGGGCAGCCTGCCGCGGCCGGGCCCGGGTTCGTAGCCGGGTTCGAGGCCGTCGCCGGGCAGCTCCTCGCCGAGGTCGGCGGCGTCGGGTTCGATGAGGCCGAGCGCGATCGCCTCCTCGCGGGCGATGCTCGGCGGCGGCGCGGCGCTCTTGCTCGAAGGGTCCCAGCGGACGACGGTGCCGAGGTCGCGGTCGCCGACTTCGATGCGCTGGCCATCGACGAGGAGGGTGACCTGGCGCTTGAGGATGTTGAGGGCGACGACTTTGCCTTCGCCGGTGGGCGTGCTGCAGCGCTGGCCGATTTTGGGGAGCGACTTCCGCATTTCGCGGTAGCCTTCTTCTTCGTAGCTGAGGCAGCAGAGGAGGCGGCCGCAAAGGCCGGAGATCTTCTGGGGGTTGAGCGGGAGCTCCTGCTCCTTCGCCATGCGGATGGAGATGGAGGGGAAGGTTTCGAGCCAGCTGGCGCAGCAGAGTTCGCGGCCGCAGATGCCGTAGCCGCCGGCCAGCCGCGCGCGGTCGCGGGCGCCCATCTGGTGCATTTCGATTTTGACGTGGAACTGCTGGGCGGCGCGCCGGGCGAATTCGCGGTAATCGAGGCGCTCTTCGCTCGTGAAGGAGAAGGTCAGCCGTTTTCCGTCGAGGGTGAAGGAGGCGGCGTCGATGCGGGCGGGAAACCCGGTCTCCTCGCCGAGGCGGCGCGCCTCGGGGAGGAGTTCCTGTGCCCTCCGGTGGAGTTCATCGGCCCGGCGGAGGTCGGCCTCGGTGGCGAGGCGGAGGATCGGCTTGAGCTCATCGCGGGGGAGCTCATCGACGACGACCTGGTCGGGGGCGATGACGACGCGCGCGACTTCGGGGCCGCGCACAGTTTCGACGACGACGTATTCGCCCGGTTCGAGGCGAAGACCGGCGGCGTGGAAATAGAAGATCTTGCCGGCGTTTCGAAAGCGCACGCCGGCGACGCGCGGGGATCGTTCAGGCATGGGCCGGGAGTTCTTCCTCGGTGCTGGGAACCAGTGTACCGCGCGGGAAGCGGAGGAGCATGAGGTCGAACGCGGGGCGGGCCTGGACGCTGGCGAGGAGGTGCTCGCGGACGTCGGCGATGGCGCGGAGGGCTTCGAGGGCACCGGCGATGGCGGCACGGTCGCCGCGGGCGGCGGCCGCGCGGAGGCCGGTCTCCCAGTAGGCTTCCCAGCATTCGAGTTCGAAGCGGACGGCGGCCTGGTCGCCGCGCCAGCGCTCGGCGAGGGAGCGGGCGTAATCGAACCGGGCCGGCAGGCTGGCGGCGGCGATCTCGGCGCAGCGTTCGAGGATGCGGCCGCGCGCGCCGATGAGGTCCGGTTCGGCGATGAAGGCGAGCGCGCGGCCGGGGCGGCCGCGGGCGGCAGCAGCGGCCTCGGCGGCGCGCTCGGGTTCGACGCCGCGATGGAGGAGGCCGGCCTCGATGTCGGCGCGGGGGACGGGGCGGACGTCGATGCGGCGGCAGCGGGAGATGATCGTCTCGAGCAACCGCTCGGGCGCGGCGGTGAGGAGGCAGAAGACGGTGTGGCCGGGCGGCTCTTCGAGCGTCTTCAGGAGGGCCGGGGCGGCGTACAGCGCGAGCCGGTCGGCCGGGTCGATGATGATGACGCGGGTGCGGGCCTCGAACGGGTAGCGGGCGACGAGGTCGGTGATGCCGCGCACCTGGCAGATGCGGATGTCGGCGGAGTCGGGGTGGGCCGGGTGGGATTCGCCGTCGCGCGGCTTGCAGAGGGCATCGCCGGGGCCGACGGTGATGACGTCCGGGTGGGCGCCCTCGGCGATGAGGCGGCAGGGCCGGCAGGCGCCGCACGGTTCGCCCGGGTTCGCCGCCGGGGCAACGGGCGGCAGGTCGTCGCCGAAGAGGGAGGCGCCGGCGGGCGGCGCCGGGTGGAGGGTTTCGCAGTTGAAGAGCTTGGCGAGGTAGCGCGCGAGCGGCGCGCGCCCGGTGCTTTCGGGACCGGCGAAGAGGAGCGCGTGCGGCGGCTCGGGCGAGGCGGCGAGGGCCGCGAGCTCGCGGCGGAGGGCGGCATGGCCGATGAGGGGCTGCACACTGGCAGCGTACCGCGGCGGCGGGGCCGGCGGAACCGGCCGCCACGGTCGCTGCCCCCGCGGCTGGCGAGCGCGCCGGCACAGCGTCGAAGTTTGCGCAAAAAGTTCACCATAACTTTTCCAGGGATGATGCGTTGTAAAGGGCGAACCCCGCCGAATGTCTTATCGGAGGGTTCCTCCCCGGCAGCGTCCGCGAGGGATGTCCCGCCCGGTGCGGGCGCTGCCCCCAACGATGCGTGCGCGGGTCAATCTGGACCCGCGAGGTGGTGCGGACCGCGGGCGCGGCGGAGCGCCCGGAAGATGCTGCGGCGGGAGAGCCCGAACATGGCGGCGACGTCATCGATGGGGAGGCCGCGCCGGCGGACGGCGTCGGCGATGGCGGCATCGCGGTTGGAGCGGAGCATGGCGGCGAGGCCGCCGGGCTGGTCGTAGCGGCAGCGCGGCAGTGGGCAGCTGAGGCACGACGGCGCGAGGTCGCAGCCGGTATCGCGGTAGTCGGTGTGCTCGGGCAGCGCGTCGCAGCGGGCGGGGCGGGGAAGCGGCTCAGACATCTCGGGCCCCTCCTGGGCGAAAACTGTGCCGCCGAGCGTAGAACGGATGTTCGCATCTGCCAATGGCGCGGTGGCGCGCCGCGGCAAGTCGTCAGCAGGTGCCGCGGAGTGTCAGCCGGGGCTCCGGGCTGGGCCGCGGATGGGGGAGGTTCGACCCGTGACGACGGGAAGCGAAAGGACGAACCGCCGGCGGCCGCGCCGGGCGCCGGGCGAACGCGACCCGCTGGCGGCCGCGTGGAACGTGATCGATGCGCTCTGGCGGGAGGAGTGCGAGCCGCCGCGGGCACAGGCGATCATCGCGGCATTGCGGCTGGTGGTGGCGGCGGGGCAGGCGCCGCTCGAGGCGGAACGGGCGCTGCGGGAGGCGGAAGTGCTGGGGCTGGCGATGCACGGGCTGCCGCCGCGGGACGCGGAGGAGGCGGCGCTGGCGGAGGAGCTGTTCGGGCGGCGGTACTGGGAGGAGGGGGAGGGGGATCCCGGCGCTGCCGCGCCGGCGGTGGATGGCGCGCCGCCTGACGGCGGCTAGCCGCGGGATGCCGCCGCTCTGCGGCGGCGGTGGAGGTTGGCGCCGCCCCGGCCGTCGCGGCCCCCAGGCTGGAGGTTGAAGGTTGGAGGTTGAAGGTTGGGCCCTGCGCGCTCGCCGGTTCCCGGCTCCCCACATCGAACTGCGGCCTCCGTGGTCGCGGGGCTCCGTCCCCGCGGAGGGCCGGGGAGGCCCACCCGGGCCGTCGAATTCGCGTACCTTCCCGCGTCCGGCTTCCCGGCTCCCGTCTCCCGGTTCCCGGGACGTCCGTTGGGCGCATGGTGCCCCGCGGGGACGGAGCCCCGTGACTACGGTTGGAGGTTGAAGGTTGGAGGTTGGCCCCCGCGCCTCCCGGTTCCCGGCTCCCTGTTCCCGCTACTCCCCGAGGGGGATGCGGCGGCCTTCTTCCCAGGAGCGGTGGGCGGCATCGACGACGCGCATGTAGGCGACGCCGTCGGCGAAATTCGTGAGCCGCACGGGCGCGCCGTCGCGGATGGAAGCGATGAAGTCGGCTTCGACCTGCCAGCCGCGGTCGGTGCCGGGGTCGGGTTCGATGGGATGGCCGTGGGGCTGGCCGAAGGGCACGAGCTCGGCGGTATCGCCGGGGTGCCAGCGGAGCACGGCCTTCGTGCCGTGGACGGCGATGCCGTTCGCCTCGGCGCCGGCGGCCATCGTGCTGAGGTGGTAGACGATGCGGGCGCCGCGCGCGAGTTCGCCGCTGACGACGTACGTATCGGGGACGGTGACGGGCGCCATCGTGCCCGTCTCGGGGTCGCGCCGCTCGGGGATGAGGATGGCGCCATCGGCAGTGACGCTGCCGGCGTGGCGGCCGAGCCACCGCTCGATGATTTCGACGTAGATACCGAACATCTGCACGTTGCGGCCGGAGTGATCGCGCCGCTGCCGCCAGTGGAGAGGCGCGTGGGGGTCGAGCCCCTGTCCGTTCAGAACGCGGACGGTGACTTCGCGCACTTCGCCGACGGCGCCCTCGGCGATGAGCCGGGTGATGGTCGGGCCGAGGCGGAAATCGAACGGCGCGGGCACGAGCTGGGCGACGAGCTCCGGGTGGCGCTCGCTGGCGGCGAGCATCTCGAGCGCTTCGGGCAGGTCCATCGCCATGCGGGCTTCGCAGAGGACGTGCTTGCCGGCTTCGAGCGCCATGATGGTGTAGTCGCGGTGGCGGTAGGGCCAGGTGCCGATGCAGACGGCGTCGATTTCGGGGTCGGCGCAGAGGGCTTCGGGCGAATCGAAGACGCGCGGGATGCCGAACTGGTCGGCGACGCGGCGCGAACTCTCGGGCGTGCGGTTGACGACGCCGACGATCTCGACGCCGGGGATGCGCCGGAAGCCGGGGATGTGCTGGGCGGCGGTGTTCGCGCCCGCGCCGATGAGGCCGATGCGGATGGTCATGGCGTGAGTATAGGAGGTGGGAGGAGGGAGGTGGGAGTTAGGAGGGAACCGGGAACCGGGAACCGGGAGGCGGGAACGGGGAAACGGGGAACGGGGAGGATCACCGCTAACCTCCGACCTCCAATCGACGGGGCGGGGAGGCCGGGAGGGCCGCAGCCGCGGGGCTCCGTCCCCGCGGAGGGCCGGTGAGGCCCACCCGAATCTCCGAATTCACGCGGTCTCCGCCGTCCGCGCCGCAGTTCCCGGGACATCCGTTCGGCGCATGGCGCCCCGCGGGGACGGAGCCCCGCGACTACGCGGGAGCCGGGAGGCGGGAGCCGGGAGGCGGGAGGCGGGAGCCGGGAGGCGGGAGGCGGGAAACGGGAGGAGGGAGCAGGGAGGGAGGATAACCTCCAACCTCCAACCTCCACCAAACGGCTGCGGCCCCGGGACGGGTGTCCCGGGGCCGCGGCGTGGGTGGTACTGGTGCCGGCCTCAGCCGGCGGGGACGTTAGCGGTTGGTCCGCCGCCCGAGGGCGAGGAACCCGAGGCCGAGGCTCAGGCTCACCAGCCCGGCCAGCACGAGCAGCAGGCTCATGCCGCCCTGGCCATGCCCGAACCCGAAGCCCGCGGCCGGGGCCAGCGGCGTCGGCGACTGGCCGGGACCCGGCGTCCGCTCACCCGCCACCTGCGTGACCGGCGTGTTGGTCGGCGTCGGGGTGGGCGTGTTCGTCGGCGTGGCCGTCGGCGTCGGGGTGTTGGTCGGCGTGGTGGTCGTCGGCGGCGTGGTGGTCGGCGTCGGCGGCGTCGGCGTCACCGTCGGCGGAGGCGGCGGCACGCAGCGCGGGTCGTTCGGGTCGACGCACGGCGGGTTGAAGTCGCGGATATTCAGGAAGGTGAGCGTCACCACCTGGCCGCCCTGGGTCGGCTGCGCCGTCTGCGAAATGAACTGCGGCGTCCAGCCCGACTGCACCGTCTCCGTCACCGTGTAGCTGCAGCCGATCGCCGGCGGCAGGTCGGTGAACTCGACGACGCCGTTCTGGTTCGTCGTGCCCTGCTGCGACGCGATCCCGCAGCCCGTCAGCGTGAACGTCCAGCCCGCGCCCGGCGACGTGAAGCCGATGACGTTCAGCGTCTTCTGGACGCGGATCGTCACGCGCGGCTGGTTGTAGAAGTTGACCGTGGCGGTCTCGTTCAGGTTGACCGTGATGCCCGTGCGGCAGAGGCCCGCCTGGTTGACGGCGTTGTATTTCGAGCCGACGTTCTGCCAGCCCGGCTGGAGCGTCTCGCAGACGGTGTAGGTGCCGTCCGGGATGCCGAGGAAGAAGGCCTGGCCGGCGCCGTTCGTCGTCGCCGTGAAGGTCTGACCGTTCGCCGTCCCGGCCGTGCCGGTGATGGTGATCGACCAGCCGCTCAGCGGCGTGGTGCCGGTGAAGTTCGCGAACGGGTCGCTGAACTTGTTGACGACGAGGTTCGCGGCCGAGAGGACGGAACCGCAGCCGATGTTGCCGAAGACCACGTAGGTCGTCTGGCCTGCCTGGACCGGGACGTTGAGCGAACCGTTGGAGACGATCGGGGCGGCATTCACGGCGCCCGCGCCGGGGAGCGAACCGCCGACCTGAACGAGGCCGCGCGTCTCCCAGTCGCTCGAGGTGGTGCCGGTGGTGCATTCGCGCCGGCCCTGGGTCTCAGCGATGGTGTAGGTGCCGACCGGCACGTTCAGGATGGTCGTGCTGGCCGTGCCGACGGAGTTCGTCGTGCCGGTCGTGGAGAGCGACGTCGGCAGCGTCGGCACCGTGCCCGTGAAGTTCCACGTCTGGGCCGTCGCCGGCGGCACGTTCTCGTACTTGACGATGACGATGGTGCCGAGCGGCCGGTTGCAGAACCAGACGTTGGTCGTCTCACCGGGCAGGACGATGATGTCGCCGTCGTTCACGGACTGGAGGGAGACCATGCCCGGGTTGCAGGCGAGGTAGGCGCTGGTGGCGCTCCAGCCGACGAGCTCGTAGCCCGTCTTCGGGTCTTCGGAGACGTTGTAGAGGCCAGGGAGCGCTTCGATGGTCTGGGAGCTGCCGACGGCGAGCGGGCCCCAGGTGTAGTCGTTGATGTCGTCGAACTCGCCGTTGACGTTGCGGTCGAACCCGCCCGAGAAGGTCGCGCCGTCCGGCGTGAAGCCCTCGGGGTAGACCTTATGGACGATGATCGTGCCCTTGCGCTGGGCGTTCGTGAACGTGCAGGTCACGTCGCTGGCGGCAGCGGCGACGCCGCCGGTCTGGAGCGTCACCTGGGCGGTGCCCGCCTGGAGGTTCACCGTGGCCGGGACGTTGTTGCCCTGCGCGTCCTGGCAGACGACCGACTCGAGCAGCCAGCTCGCCGGGGCCGTCTCGGTGATGGTGTAGGCGACGCCGCCGGAGGTCGAGCTGGCGGGCAGCGTCACGGCCTTGGTGTCGGGCACGAGGCCCGTGTTCGGGTCGGTATCGAGCGAGAAGCTCGCCGGGCTGACGCCGGTGCTGGGCTCGACGGTGAAGGAGAACTGGTCGGACGACTGGATGGTGGTCGTGCCGTCAGCGGCCTTCGTCACCTTCTTCACGGTGAGCTTGGGCGGCGTGATCTTGACGTTGTAGGCGATGCAGTGGATTTCGTCCTGCTCCTGGAGCGCGGACGGGTCGATCCACTCCCAGTTGTCGTCGTTCAGGTGGTCGGTATAGCACTTCAGGGCGCCGAAGGCGTAGCCGGCCTGGTAGACCTCTTCGACGTAGACGCCGAGGGTGTTGCCCTGCGCCTGCATGTGCTGGATGACCTGGTCGTTGAGGGCGACCGTCTGCGAGCCGGTCACCGTGACCGTCTGCAGGAGGGTGCCGCCGGAGCCGTTGACCCGGTCGCTCGTCCAGAGGTTGAAGGTCCACGGGGTGGTCGCAAGGGCGCAGTTGCCGCGGTTGTCGTTGTTCGGCGTGACGGGCGCGGTGTCATTCGACGGGCCCTTGGGGCCGAGGAGGCCGTTGAGGCCGCCGCCGCCGAAGACGTTCTTGCCGGTATCGTCCTGGCCGCCGGGGCCTTCGTTCCGCGGGACGTCGCCGAAGGTATCGCAGATGTACTTGGAGAAGGTGACGTTCTTCACGACCTTCTCTTTGTTGTAGAAGACGACGGTCACCGGGTCGGTGCCGGCCGAGATCATCGTGGTGGTGTTGTTCGAGACCTGGCTGCCGCTGTTGATGGAGTACTTCGGGTAGCCGGCAGCGTCGCCGTTCCAGCCGGTGGGCCGGCTCATCCATTCGGCGACATCGAAGCTCTTGTTTGCGGGGACCTGGACGACCTTGCAGTTGTCCGGCTGCCCGCCCTCGGTCACGTTATTGATGGCAACCTGGATGGTCGAGCTGTTCTGCGGGCGGATGTCGAAGTTGAACGTCATCCCGGAGCGGGTGATGCCGTCGTTGTTGTTCTCGAGGACCTTGCAGACCTTGACTTCGCGGGTGCACAGCTCGGGGTTGCCGAGGAGGGTGATGGTAGAGCTGGCCTCACCGATCAGGGCCACGAGCTCCCCGCTGGACATGTAGAGGGAGGCCGTGTTGGTGAAGACCTGGTCCTGGCAGGTGCGCTGCGGGGCCGGGTTCGGCTTCACCGTGAAGGTGATGCTCGAACCGGCGGGCATGGTGCACTGGACGCCGTCGCTGTCGGTGAGTTCGGTGGCGAAGGTGCCGGTGCAGCTGGCGCCGCCGCTATAGGTCGGGCCGGCCGTGACGGTGACGTTGGCATCCTTGATCCAGACGGTGCGCTGGATGCCGTTCGTGCCGTTCGGGTTGGTGACGGTGACGTTCCAGGCGACCGCCGACGGGTCCGAGGTCTGGCTCGTCTGGCTGGCTTCTTTGGTGATGGTCGGCAGGCCGCACTTCGAGGTGTCGGCGGGGATGGTGTACTCGGTATCGTCGCTGTTGCCGGCGGTGCCGATGAGGACCGGCTGGCCGCCTGTGGGCGGAACCAGGTAGACGGTCGCGGTGTTCCGGACCGTCTGCTCGCGGCAGGTCGTCACGATCTGCTTCTTGACCTTGACCTTGAGCGTGCTGTTCGCATTGACCGAGCAGGTGACGTAGTTATCCGAGAAGTCGCTATCGGAGCAGGTGCCGCCGGTAACGGAGACGAAGGTCACGTCGACGTCGTTGATCTGCACCGTCTGGGCGATGTTCTCGGGGTTGTTGACGATGATTTCCCAGTAGGCGTAGCCGCCGGTGTACCCCTCGCTCGCCTTCTGCTTGTCGATGGTGGGCTGCTGGGCCGTCTTCGTGTTCATGACGCAGACGACCTTGGTCTCGTTGGCGTTGACCTGGACGTTGTTGAGCGGATTGCCGGCGGTGTAGGAGGTCTTCGCCGAGGGGCAGGTCGGCTGGCCCTGCTGGTTGAGCGAGCCCGCGGCCCAGCCGTACGGCGTCCAGCCGTTCTGGGTGCCGGTCTCATTCAGGGTGTAGGTGCCGGCGGGGATGTTGTTGATGGTGGAGAAGCCGCCGAAGGTGATGGCGCCCCAGTTGTGGACGGCAGCGTTGCCCTGGTTGGTGGCAGTGCCGGAGAACTGGGAGCCGTCCGCGGCGGGGACGCCGGCGGTCGGGTCCTTCACCTTGCCGACGATGAGGGTGCCGGACTGCGGCTTGTTGAAGGCGCAGATGTGGTAGACGCCCGTCTGGTCGCCGGGGACGTTGAAGTAGCTGGCGAGGATCTTCAGGTCGGCGGTGGTATAGGCGGTACCCGTGATCTGGCCCTGGGTGAACTGCTGGCCGTTGGTCCAGGTCGCCGGGAGCTGGTTGCACTGCGGGTTGCCGCTGCTGGCGTCTTCGGGGAGGAACCAGCCGTAGAACTGCAGGCCGCCGGTGTTGGTCTCGGTGATCCAGACGGTCTGGGGCGCGAAGCCGACGCTCGGGGTGAGATGGCCAAACGGGTTCGGGCTGCCGCTGATGGCCGAGCCCTTCACGCCGTTGTTGTCGAGGTAGAGGGTGTACTCATAGGTGCCCTGGCCCTGGCCGACGTTCTGCCAGTCCTGCCCCTGCCCCTGCGACGGGGTGTACTTGTGGACCTGGATCTTGACGGTGCGCGTGTAGGTGTTGCGGAAGCAGACCGTCTTCGTGTTGTTGCCGAGATTGTTGATGCGCGCGCCGTTGTTCAGGTTGCTCGTCGTCCAGGTGCCGGTCGCGGCCGGGCAGGTGGCGTTCCCATCCAGGACGGTGTAGCCGGTGAGCTGGTACCCGGCCGGCTGGCTGGTTTCCTTGACGATGAAGTCGTCGTTGGACCCGTGGCCGCCGAAGACGTGGGTGTACGGCGAGTTCTGCGAGAACGACAGCCCGGCGGCATCGCCGGCAGAACCATCTTCGTTGTCCACCGACGCGGTGAAGGTGGCGTTCGGGTCAGCGCCCTGGCCAGCAACCACCTTCTTGATGATGATGGTGCCGCAGTTCGAGGGCTGCGTTGGGGCGGTAATCGTACCGCGGTCCTGATTATTTGGGTCGCTATCGTTCGGAGTAATGCTGTCTTTGTGGGAGTAGCTCCATGTGTTGTTGCTGCCCTGGTAGTACAGCAGTATGCGGCCGGAGAAGGCGCCAGCTGGCCAGCTACCGTTCCGGTTGAAGATCGTGGCACTGCTGTCGACGCCGTACCAGTACCATACATTGGTGAGGTTGGTAATGGCGCCCGTGCCGCTGTTCGGAAGGGTTCGGCCGTCGATTTGACCGCCCGAGTACTGGAGCACGCCGCCGGACGTCCCGCTGCCGGTGGCGAAGCCGGAACTCCACGACCCGGTAAAGGGCTGACCGCCGATCACGACGTTGTCCATCACGATCAGCACCTTGCTGTTCCCGCCGACGTAGCTGGCCGTCGCAGTCCACTCGGAGCACGTTGCGGTGGTGCCGTATTCATTGTGGTGCGCGAAGGCGCTGGTGATGACGCTGAGCGCGCCGATGGAGGCGATGATGACGGCGAGGAGGGCGGCCGTGATGAGGGCGCCCTGCCGCCTGCGGCTTTTGCCATAGAGTGCGAGAGTCATGATTCCTCCGTCCTCGCTGGGCCGGCTGTCCCTGGCCGGCGGTCGTGTGGTCGAGCGCTGATTCCTCCCCGGCGCTTCGTGACCCCCACTGCTGGTTGCTGCTGGTTCGTTCGGACCTCCATGTGGTGCCTGGCGCCGCTCTCGCCATAGGCCGGGTGCGGCTCTGACTCTCGACGGCTCCCGGGGCGCCACCCGGCAGCCCCGGCAGTGTCACTCTTCCCCACGATAGGGGAATGGATAGTGAACACCACGGGGAGAATACGGGAAACCCCTGATGCGTGTCAGTAGGAAATTTGTTAGAGGGGCGGTGGCGCTGCGCGGTGGCGGGCTGCGCCCGGTGGCGCTGCGCGGTGGCGCTGCGCGGTGGCGCTGCGCGGTGGCGCTGCGCGGTGGCGCTGACGCGGTGGCGCTGCGCGGTGGCGGGCTGCGCCCGGTGGCGCTGGCGCGGTGGCGCTTCGCGGGGGCGGGCTGCGCCCGGTGGCGCTTCGCGGTGGCGCTGGCGCGGTGGCGCTGACGCGGTGGCGCTTCGCGCTCGCCATGTCGACCAGCGGGACGCCGAAGGCGGCCTGCCACCGGCGGCGAAGCCGCTGCCACCGGCGGCGAAGCCGCTGCCACCGGCGGCGCCAGCCGCTGCCCTTGCACGGCAGTGCGGGCCAGTGGAGGATGCGCGGGTGCCGCTCCCGTACCGGCAGCTGGAGGTGTGGCAGCGGGCCCACCAGATTGCGCAGGACGTGATGGCGCTGGCCGAGCGGCCTGCGCTGCGGCGGCGGCCGGAGCTGCGGAGCCAGCTGCTGCGGGCGGCATGGTCGGTGCCGGCGAACATCGCGGAGGGGCGGGGCAGGCGGACGCGCCGCGATTTCGCCAGTTTCGTCGGCGTGGCGCGGGGTTCGCTGTTCGAGCTCGATTACTGGCTCCTCGTCTGCCACGAGTGCAACGCCTTCGAGCCGGGCGAATACCCGGACCTGAGCGAACGGGTCGAACGCCTGAGCGCGAAACTCGCGGCGCTGATCGAATCGCTCAGGAGCGAGTAGGGGACGCTGGCGCGGTGGCGGGCTGCGCCCGGTGGCGCTACGCGGGGGCGCTGCGCGGTGGCGCTTCGCGCTCGCCATGTCGACCAGCGGGACGCCGAAGGCGGCCTGCCACCGGCGGCGTTAGCCGCTGCCACCGGCGGCGTTTGCCGCTGCCACCGGCGGCGAAGCCGCTGCCCCCGTCCGCGCTACGCGCGGCGCCCGCGGGCGGTGCGGGGGGGAGGGGAGGTTCGCGGCGGCGTGGAGGGCGAGGGCGAGGGCGGCGACGCAGTCGTCGTGGCGGCCCGGGGGTGCGGCCCAGTGGAGGATGCCGCCGATGCGGAGGCCGCGGCGGCAGGCGCGGAGTTCGTCCCAGCAGGCGCGGAGGTCCGGGTTCCCGGCCTCGTTGGCGGGCAGGCTGAGCCGGCCGGTCTCGGCGGCGGCGATGAGTTCCCAGCCGAGGGCGCTCTTCGTCTGCACGGTGAAGGTGACGGGGAGGAGGGCGCGGCCGAGGCGGGGTTCGAGCGCGGCGGCGAGCGGCTGGCCGAGGCCGGTGGCATCGATGGCGAGCCGTTCGAGCCCCCAGCGGGCGGCGATGCTGGCGACGCGCGGGGCGAAGCCGGCGAGGTCGCCGCCCTGCCACCGTTCGAGGGCGACGATGTCGAGCCGCTGGCCCGCTTCGATGCGGCCGATGGCGAGGACGGTGGCATCGGCGCCTTCGCCGGCGGGGTCGAGCCCGGCGACGTACCGTTCGCCCTGCCGGGGGCCTTCGAGCAGGGTGTGGGCGCCGCGGATGCGTTCGAGCGCCTCGGCGCTGAGGAGGCTGGCGCTCGCGCGGGAGGCGATGAGTTCGTACTGGCTGAGGTAGAGCGGGTTCTGGGCGCCGAGGCGCTGGCGTTCGCGTTCGACATACTGGCCGTAGATGGGCACGTCGCGGGCGACCTCCTGCCAGGTGACGGTGTAGTGGAGGGGGACGCCGGCGGCGGTGCGGCCGGCGTTGCGGGCGATGGCGCGCTCGAGGAGGGATTCGCCGTCCCACGGGGTGCCGAAGAGGAGGGCGGGGGCGCCGGTGGAGGCGGCCATCGGGCGGAACTGGCGGTCGAACCAGTCGGGGTCGATGTCCTGGGCTTCGTCGGCGAAGAGGGCGATGCTGGCGGTGTGGCCGGCGACCTGCGCCTGGCCGGAGGCGGAGAGGAAGACGGCCTCGGCGTTGCCGCAGCGGATGCGGTGGTCTTCGATGCGCGGCTGGAGGCGGGCGCGGCGGGCGAGGGGTTCGAGCACGGCGCGGGTGCGTTCGAGGCTGATGCGGGCCTGCGGGTGGGCGGTCGGCGCGCAGAGGACGATGCTGCCGCCCCGGCGGGCGTGGGCGAGGAGGAGGGCGCTGAGGAGGGCGGCGGCGAGCTGGTTCTTGCCGGACTGGCGGGGCATGAGGAGCGTGAACTGCTCGTGCCGGGCGTGGAGCAGCCCGCGGCAGAGCGGGTGGAAGATGCGGCGCTGGTAGGCGCGGAGGAGCGGCAGGGGCATGGTGCGAAGGTGCCGAAGATTGCACGCACGGGGGAGCGCGAAATGGCACTCCAGCGGCGCGTTTCCGCACCGATAGTGAAGGAAAGAGGCGGAGCGTTCGCTCCGCAGGAGGGGAATGCGTGCGGACGGGAGCCGTTCGCCGGGTGCTGCGCCGGGCCGACCGGTGCGCGCTGCTGCCGCTGGCGGTGGTCGCGCTCGGGGTGGCGGGCACGCTGCTGCTGGCCGGGCAGATCCGGGCGGCGGGGGCGGAGCGCGACCGGGAGCGGCTGGAGACGGAAGCAGCCCGGGCGGTGAGCCGGCTGGAGACGCGGCTGGCGAGCTACGAGGATGTGCTGCTGGCGGCCTCCTCGCTCTTCGGCGCGTCGCGGGAGGTGGATGCGGCGGAGTGGCGGGGGTTCATCGAAGGGATGCGGGTGCAGCGGCGGTACCCGGGCTTCCGGTCGATCGGGTATGCGGCGGTCGTGCCGGAGGCGGAGCTGCCGGCGTTTGCGGCAAAGCTGGGGCCCAGGGGCGAACCGGTGGCGGTGCGCCACGTGCCGGGCTTCGAACCGGACCCCGGGGGCGCGGCGTGGGTGGTGCAGTTCGTGGAGCCGCTGGAGGAGAACCGGGTTTCGCTGGGGCTGCGGTTCGATGGCGCGCCGGCGCAGCGGCAGGCGGCGCTGGATGCGGCGGCCTCGGGCGCGATGCAGATGACGGCGACGGTGAAGCTCGTGCGGGACGGCGCGCCGGGGTTCATCCTCTTCGTGCCGGTTTATGCGGAGCGGCCGGTGCCGCTGGAGCCGGAGCGGCGCGTGGCGGCGACGGCGGGGTGGGTGTTCGCCGTCTTCGTGCAGGACGAGTTCTTCCGGGGCGCGCTGGGGCAGATGACACCGGAGCTGGCGATCCGGGTGTACGACGACGGGGTGCCCGGCGGGCTGCTGCTGTTCGACACCGGCGGCCGCGCGGAGGCGGAGACGGTGGTGCGGCGCACGGTGCTGGCGGGGCGCGAGGTGCGGCTCGAAGTCCAGCCGGGGGCGGCCTTCCCGCACGCGAACGCGGCGCTGGCGGACGTGGTGACGGGGGCGGGGGTGCTGCTCTCGGGGCTGCTGGCGGCGCTCACCTGGCTGCTGCAGACGTGGCGCGGCCGCGCGGAGGCGCTCGCCGAGCGGCGCACGCGCGAGCTGGCGGAGGCGCTGGCGCTGCAGCGGGCGATCGTCGACGGCGCAGGGCTGGGCATCATCGCGGTCGACCGGGAGGGGCGGATCACGCGCGCGAACCCGGCTGCACAGGCGCTGACGGGGATGTCGGAGGCGGAGCTGCAGGCGCTCGGCTCGATGGCCGCGCTGCCGGTGACGACGGACGACGGCGGCGGCATCCTCGATGCGCTGCCGGGCAGCGGGCCGGCGCAGCGGGAGTGGACCTTCCGGCGGGCCGATGGCGCGGTGCTCCACATCTGGGGCGCGGTCTCGCCGATCCCGGGGGAGGACGGGCAGCCGGCGGGGTACGTCTTCGTCGGCCGCGACGTGACGGCGGAGCGGGCGGCGGAGCGGGACCGCGACCGGGTGTTCGAGTACTCCATCGACATGCTGGCGATCGTGACGGGGCGGGGGCGGTTCAAGCGGGTGAGCCCGGCCTGGGAGCGGACGCTGGGCTGGAAGCCGGAGGATCTGCTCGGCCAGAGCCTCTGGCACTTCGTCCACCCGGAGGAGCGGGCGGCGCAGATCGCGCGGGCGCAGGCGGTGCTGGAGGGCCGCGACGCGCACGACCTGCGGGGCCGGTTCCGCCACGCGGACGGGAGCTGGCGGTGGGTCTCGTTCAACGCCTCGGCAGTGACGGAGGACGAGAGCTACATCGTGGCGCGGGACATCACGGAGATTGTCCGGGCGGAGGAGGAGATGGCGGAGGCGATGGAGGTGCTCCGGGCGAATGCGCTCGCGCTGGAGGAGCAGGCGCAGGAGCTGGACCGGCTGCGGGTGGAGGCGGAATACCTCGCGAACCACGACGCGCTGACGGGGGCGCTCAACCGGCGGGCGTGGTTCCACCAGGCGGCCGTTCACACGCCGACGGCGATCGCGATCTTCGACATCGACTACTTCAAGCAGATCAACGACACGTACGGGCACCCGGCGGGCGACGTGGTGCTGCGGGAGGTGGCCCGCCGGCTGGAGGCGGCGGTGGGGGAGGCGGGGGTCGTCGGCCGCATCGGCGGGGAGGAGTTCGCCGTGTTCTTCACCGTGCCGGCGGGGGAAGCGCGGGAGGCGGCCCTGCGGTGCATCGGCGAGGTCTCGCGCGAGCCGGTGGCGGTGAGCCGGGAGCAGCAGCTGCGGGTGACGGTGAGCGGCGGCTTCGCACCCTGGCAGGAGGCGCCGGAGGACCGGCCGCTGGATGCGCTGGCCGCGACGTACGAAGCGGCGGACCGGGCGCTCTACCGCGCGAAGGAGGCGGGCCGCCACCGGCTTGCGGCCTGAGCGGCGCCGCCTCCCCCCGGGGGCCGAAGCGCCGGGCTACGGCCGGACGCCCACCAGCTTCGCGAGCTTCACCGCGTTGAAAAGAGCCAGGCCGGCGTACCACTTCACGCGGATGCGGCTCGCGTCCTTCGTCTCCAGGCTGCCGACCCGTTCGACGACCAGGCCGCCGGGCGCCGTGAGGCCCGCGAGGCCGCCTTCGCCGAACTGCATGGCGTAGATGGTGCTGCAGTCGTCGCTCGTGCCGACGGACTGGTCGTCGGCGATGTAGTCGCAGATCCCGATGGGGATGCCGTCGTAGTACTGGACCATGCGGCCGAACTCGTCGCGGTCGGCTTCGAGGAAGCCGCCGGAGGCGCGGGCGATCTCATTGAGCGTGCGGCGGGAGCGCCGGCTCATCAGGAGGAGGTCCGGCTTGCCGCCGCGGACGCGGTCGATGAGTTCGTCGAGCTTCGCGAGGGTCAGGGTGGCGCCGTTGGGGCCCATGGAGACGACCTGGCCCGGGTCGCAGAGACGGTCGATGCCGTCGAAGCTGCGCGGGTCGGCGGTCGCGTCGCCGTTGACGAAGGTGTCATCGAAGAGGGCCTGCACGGCCTTCGCCTTGAGCTGGACGATGGCGGCCTCGAGGTCCTGCAGGTTCGAGCGGGTGGCCTTGAGGAAGTTATCGATGTCGGCGTCGCCGCCGAGGATCTTGAGGGTGGCGGTGGCCTGGGTGAAGGTGGGGGTGCTTTCGTCCCAGTCGTCGCCGACGTCGTAGAAGCTGGCGGCGGGCGGGACGTTTTCGCGGTTGTAGGTGAGGCCGTTGCCGACGATTTCGATGAACGGCAGGCGCTGGAGGACGGGGCTTTCCTGCGCGATCGTCTCGATGACGCCGGCGAGGAGGGTGTCGGTGCTGAGCTTCGAGGCTTCGATGAGGGTGAGCGCCACGGCTGGCTGACCTCCGGTGTATGGATTCCGGGGTGAGCGTGGCGAACGCGCGCGGCAGCTCCGATGGGGAGGTGTCACCCGGGTGCGCTCAACTCGCGGCGGCGAGGCCGGGCTCACCGGGAGCGCCCTCTTCGCGTTCCGGGTGCGGGAGTTCCGGGTGGTCGATGCTCGCGATGGCGCACTTCGTGTGTTCGAAGACGTTCTCCGGGCCGAGGAGGTCGATGATGCCGAAGCGCTCGAGCACGGGCCGGACTTCCGGCTGGATGGCGGTGAGAACGATCCGGCCGCCGTGGCGCTTGCGGTGCTCGATGATGCCCTCGAGCGTGAGGAGCCCCGTCGTGTCGACGTGGTGGACGTCTTTCATCCGGAGGATGAGCGGGCGGTGAGCATCCCCCTGCAGCTGGTATTCGAACGAGGCGGCGCTGTGGAACGAAAGGAGCCCCTGCGCCGTGAAGAAATCGATATCCGGGCGGGACTTGATGAGGGCGCCCAGCTCATCGGAGACCTGCGCGATGCGGCCGTTGGCATCGGGCAGCATGGCGGCGGCAGCCGGGACGCTCACCAGCCGGCGGATGAGCAGGACGGTGGAGGCGACGACGCCGAAGCCGATGGCGTAAGTGAGGTCGAAGAAGAGCGTGATGAGGATGGTGGCGGCGAGCACGACGACGTCCTCGCGCGGGGCGCGGCGGAAGATGCGGGCGACCTCGGGCACTTCGGCGATCCGCCAGGCGGTCACGAGGAGGACAGCCGCGAGGGTCGCCATCGGGATGTGGCCCGCGAGCGGGCCGAGCGCGAGCGTGAGCACGAGGACGGTGACGGAATGAACGACGCCGGCGAGGCGGGACGTCGCGCCGGCGCGGATGCTCGCCGCCGTCCGGGCGATGGCCGCGGTGGCGGGGATGCCGCCGAAGAGCGGGCTCACCAGGTTGGCGATGCCCTGCCCGCGCAGCTCCCGGTCCGGGTCGTGGCGGATGCGCTGGCCCGCCATCCCATCGGCGACGACCGCTGAGAGGAGCGATTCGACGCCACCGAGGATGGCAACGGCGATCGCCGGCTGGAGGAGGTCGGGGAGCAGGCTGGCGTCGAAGAAGCCGAGCGAGGGCCGGGGTAACTCGCGGGGGAGTTCGCCATACTTGCTGGCGACCGTCGGGGTATCGATGCCGAGGGCCCAGGCCGCGGCAGTGACGGCCGCGACCGCGACGAGGGGGGCCGGGAGGCGGCGGTCGATGCGGGGCCAGGCGACCAGGATGGCAAGCGAGGCGAAGCCCACGAGCGGGGTGGCGAGGCCGACCGTGGAGAGGTGCCGGAAGGTATCGAGCGTTCGTTCGTGGAAGTGTTCGAGCGCCGGGTTGGTGC
>NZ_JANZZD010000026.1:0-31178 GCF_026419595.1 Tepidiforma sp.
CCGGCTCGCAGGTGGGCCAGCAGACGACCTACCCGGCCTGCACCTCGGTCGCGGTCTTCGAGTCCGAGGACCAGGGCCAGGTCGATATCGAGGCCTTCATCCAGGGCGCCCCGGCCTCCAAGGTCGCCTGGGTCGTCTACTACATGAAGATCGAGCGCGTGAACCTCTCGCTGGTCACGCAGGTCTCGAAGCCCACCCACAACGGCAGCTCGCTGCCCGACTGGGCCCCGGGCAACCCGTGGGATGCCTCCAAGGACGACGCTGACGGCACGGCCGAGTGGAACGTCTCGAAGGACATCCTCGTCCGCGGCCGCGTCTCCGGCTGGTTCCTCACCAGCAACCCGTCGGGCCGCCCGGCCGATACGAGCAACCCGCTCAACGTCCTCCCGGCCAACCGCTGGGTCATGCCCAATGACTGGCCGCTCCTCGCCGGCGGTCCCGATGGCGAAGAGGCGTACGGCACTGCCGAGCAGTTCCGGCCCTACTACGACATCATGATCGCCCCGAACAACGTTGGCGGCTACGCGCTCGTCTCGAATACCGGCCTCCTCTCCACCGTCGCGACGGTCGTCGCCCCCAACAACACGGGCGTCGGCACCAGCGCCTCCCCGGTGCGCGTGGCCAGCTGCGCCTACCTCCCGGCCGGCCAGGTCTTCTTCTTCCCGGCCCCGCTCTCGGCGGCCCGGACCGTGACCTCCTGCGCCAGCGGCCTGCTCGTCTTCTCGCCGGCGCTCACCTCGGCGCCCGCGGCCGGCACCACGCTGCTGATTGCGTCGGGCACGCCGTTCATCGGTCCCTACAGCGCGCTCGATATCGTCGGCCTGACGTCGCTCGGCTTCGGGACGACGGCGCCGACCACGCTCACCCCGTTCGTGCGCGATACGGCCTTGAAGGACTTCGACGTCGACTGGTGGGATGCCCCGATGCCGCCCGCCCTGGTCAGCGTCGCGCTCCGCGGCACGGGCTTCATCAAGATGGTCGTCAAGGACGAGGTGTACTACCTCGGCACGCCCAACACCGACTCCCAGATCTACCCGAACCCGTACTACTGGTCGGAGATCCCGGAGAGCCCGTACATCAGCGCGGTCGCCGCTGGCGGCGGCTACCTCTGGGACAGCTGGGGCACCAACGGCGCACCGATGGGCCCGTACCTCTTCTGGCGGCCCGTCCGCGTCGGCCTCAACAGCGCGGGCATCGGTGAGTCGCTGACCTCCACCGACCAGGCGGAGCTGGCGATCATCCGCACCGCCTATGGCGATCCGACCATCGCCCGCGACCTCGTCGTCTACAGCGACAACCATGGCGAGTTCATGGTGGCCGCCAACGGCGACTTCAAGACCGACCTCTCGGCCTGCGCCACCAACGCGCTCGCCGGCGGCAAGCACTGCAAGCGCGGCGATAAGGTCGGCACCGGCACCATCACCGCGACCGCCGACTACCCGGACTTCCGCGGCAAGCACTTCCCGGTCCTCTCCAACGCCGTCAGGGTGGACTGGACCTGGGGCGGCTACAAGGACGTCACCGTCCAGCCCGGCGAGACCGACCAGTTCAAGTACGTCGTCTTCCACGCCCTCGACCGCGATGGCTTCTGCTCCGTGCCCACCGGCGCGGTCAGCCTCCACGCCGTCCTGTCGAGCGCGGATGCGGCGGTTGACTTCAGCTCGCTCGGCGCCCGCTACAACGGCGACCCGGTCGAGAACGTCGACTTCCTCATCGACAGCGGTGAGGGCATCATCATCGGCCAGTCCGGCGGCGGCACCATCAACGATGGCAGGCGCTTCGCCACGGGCGTGACGACCTTCTCCGTCGCGGCGAACGACCCGGCCGTCACCGGCATCAAGGAGTTCCCGCTCAGCCCGCTCGCAGCCCAGGGCCAGGCCGATGAGTGCCAGGCCTGGATCAAGGTCAGCAACAGCCTCCTCGGCATCGTCAACGTCCTCGCGATCGCGAAGGATGACGAGGGCAACATCGGCTTCGACCGGGTCATCGACCTCTCGACCACCACGAGCTACACGCTCAACTTCCGCTGGAGCCTCATCACCTGGGCTGGCGCTGACGACATCCCGGTGATGGACGCCATCAAGGGCACCGGCTCCTCCGGCAAGAACCCCGGTGGCAACGACATCTCCGCCAGCGTCACGGCCATCTACGGCTGGAATGCTGCGGCCCAGCAGTGGCTCGGGTTCTTCCCGTCCGGCGTCAACGTGCCCGGCGCGAACGACCTGACCGTCCTCAAGACTGGCGAGGCCTACTGGATCGCCATCACCGGTCCGTCGTCCGTCACCTGGACTATCGCGACCAACATCGACTAACACCGGGTTCCCCGGCGGCCGTCCCTCCCCCGGGAGGGGCGGCCCCCGGTCCCGGCGGTTGATGTGGCCGAACAGACAGGAATGGAGCAAACCATGACGAAAGTTCTCAAGGTGCTCGCTGGCGGATGGCTCGCTGCGGTCCTCGGCGTCGCGCTCTTCGCGGCCGCCGGCACCCTCGGCGCCGGCACCGTCTCCGCGGAATCGCCGCCGAGCCCGCCCGCCCGGTTCGCCGGGACGGTCCTGGTCGATGGGCAGCCGGTTCCCGCCGGCACCGTCATCGAAGCCCGCATCGGGAACGCTGCCTGCGGCGTCACCCAGACGTTCATGCAGGGCGGCCAGTCCCGGTACGTCCTCGACGTTCCGGCGCTGAACCCCGGCGCGTCCCCGAACTGCGGCGTCGATGGCGCCTCCGTCAAGTTCTACATCGGCGGGAAGCAGGCGGCCCAGACGGGCACGTGGGCGAACTACCAGCTCAACGAGCTGAACCTCACCTACACGACCCCGACGCCGACCGCGACTGCGTCGCCGACCGCGACGCCGCGCCCGCCGGCCACCGGCGACACCGTCGCCACCGGCAGCGCCGCCTCCGCCAGCTGGCTCCTCGCCATCGCCGGCCTCGGCGTCCTCGCCTTCGGCATCGGCGGTGTGGCGGTCGCCCGCCGCGCCCGCTAACCGTCACCCTCCGCGGTGAACCGAAGGGCCCCGCTCCGGCGGGGCCCTTCTCGTTGCGCCGAATCCCCGGGCCCTGCTCACTTCCGCGGCGGCCGCGCCCCCGCCGCCTCCAGCGCCCGCGCCAGGCGCTCCGCCGTGAAGGGCTTTTGCACGAGCCCCGCAATCCGCCGCTTCACGTCCGTATCGATGTGCGAATCTGCCGCGTAGCCCGTGCAGACGATGACCGGCAGGTCCGGGCGAATCTCCGTCAGCGCCCGGAACGTCTCCGACCCGGTCATCCCCGGCATCACCAGGTCCAGCATCACCGCGGCGAACCGCTCCGGCCGCGCCCGCACGATTTCGACCGCCGTCGCGCCGCCCGGCGCTTCGACCACGTTGTAGCCGAGCTCGCCGAGCGTCGCCGCCAGCGCCCGCCGCACCATCGCGTCGTCGTCGACCACGAGGATGAGGTTGCCGTCCCCGGCGCTGAAGGCGTCGTGCCGGCCGTCGCCGGCCGCGGGCCGCAGCGGGAAGCTGAGCGTGAACGTCGTGCCGCGGCCAGGTTCGCTGTCGACCGTGATGTCGCCGTGGTGCCCCTGCACGATGCCGTACGTAATCGCCATGCCGAGGCCCGTCCCGGCGCCCGGCGCCTTCGTCGTGTAGAACGGCTCGAAAATCCGCATCCGCACGTCGTCCGTCATCCCCGGGCCGGTGTCCGCCACCTCCACCCACGCCAGCGGCCCCGTCGCGCCCGCCCGGATGGCGATGCGGCCGCCCTCGGGCATCACGTCGCGCGCGTTCAGCACGATGTTCGTGAGCGCCTGCTGCAGCTGGCCGGCGTCGCCTTCGACGTAGAGCGGCTCGTCCGGCAGCGACACCGTCACCGCGATGCGCGAATGGAGCGCCGGCGCCAGCAGCTGCAGCGTGTCTTCGACCACCGTCCGCAAATCGACCTGCCCGAACCGCACGAGCCCGCCCCGCGCGAACGCCAGCAGCCGCCCGGTCAGGTCCGCCGCCTTGCGCGCCGCTTCTTCGATGAGCGCGACGTTCTCGCGCTCGTCGGCATCGAGGTTGCGCGACCGCTTCAGCAGGCCCGCGAACCCGAGGATCGTCGTCAGCAGGTTGTTGAAGTCGTGCGCGACGGCGCCTGCCATCGTCCCGAGCGACTCCATCTTCTGGCTCTGCATCAGCTGGGCCATGAGCGCCTTCCGCTCCGAGACGTCGCGCGCCAGCACGAGCACCGCCTCGCGCCCGCCGTACGCCACCAGCGAGGCGACCACCTCGACGTCCAGCGGCGAACCGTCCCGCTTCCGGTAGCGCACGTCCGCGAGGTGCACTTCGCCGTCGGCGTGGATGCGCGCCATGAACGAGGCCAGCTCCGCCTCGTCGGCCATCGAAATGTCGTCGAGCCGCAGCCCGTGCAGCTCGCGCTGCGCGTAGCCGAGCACCCGCGCCGCGAACGGGTTCGCATCGAGGATGCGCCGGCTCTCCGCATCCACCGTCAGGATCATCTCCTCCGCCTGCGCCACCAGCGACCGGTACTTCAGCTCGCTCTCGGCCAGCGATTCGAGCGCCGACGCCTTCTCGAGCGCGAGCGCCAGCGGCCGCGCGAGCGTCCCCAGCAGCTCCGCATCCTCCGCCGTGAACCGGTCGGTCCCCTCCGCCCAGAGCGCCACCGACCCGCGCACCGATTCGTGCACCACCAGCGGCACCCGGATGACCGAGAGCAAGCCCGCATCCAGCAGCGCACGGTGTCCCGGGTGGAGCGGCGTCTCTTCCCGCGCATCGGGGACCACCTGCGGCGCCGGCGCGTGCTGCAGCGCGGCCCCGCGCAGCCGGCCGACGGGCACCTCCTCCGCGAACGCGTCCATCGGCAGCGGCCGCGAACTGTCGAGCGCGAGCCGGCGCGCGGCCGGCTGCCCCGGTTCGAACGCGAACACGATGCCGAACTCCGCCCCGAAGAGCGCGCGGCAGTCCGCGAGGAACCGCTGCGCCACCCGCTCCGCCGTCCCGCCGGCGTTCAGCCGCGCGAGGATGCGCGTCGTTGCCTCCAGCCGGGCCGTGCGCCGCGCCTGCTCCTCCCGGCTGCGGAAGTAGCGAATCGCGAGGCCCAGCGGCTGCACCGCCTCCGCCAGCTGTTCGGCGTCGAACCGCCCGAACCGGCCGGGCTCGCGCGCCCCAAGCGTCACCACCCCGCACACCCCGTCACCGCAGACGATCGCCACCCGCATGCTCGACCGAATCCCCGCCGCCCGCGCCGCTTCGGAGGTCGCGGTCAGCCGCGGCGCCTCCTGCAGGTCCTCGATGACGTGCACGACCGGCCCCGCCGGCGGCCAGGCGTCGAACACCTGCTCGGCCGGGAGTTCGGCCCCCGGCGACCATGCGCCAACCGGCGAATCGATCCCGGCCAGCCGCACCGCCGCCCGTTCGACCACGCCGATCGCACAGTGGTCCGCCCCGTAGAGCTGCCGGAGCGCCGCTGCCGCGTGGGCCGCCAGCTCCTCCAGCCGCTCGTGCGACCCGAGCGCGCTCAGCACCTCCAGCATCGCGCGCGCCCGCCGCGCCTGCTCCCGCGCCGACTCCATCAGGAAGGCGCGCTCGAGCACGGTGCCCAGCGTGGCCGCGAGGTCGGCGAACTGCGCAAGGTCGGCCGCGTCCCAGCGGCCCGGGGCCGGCGCCGCGACCGTTGCGATGCCCCGCGCCACGCCGTCCCCATCCCGGATCGGCGCCCGCATCACGCTCCGCAGTCCGTGCGCCGCGAGGAAGGCCGTCGGCTCGTCCGCGGCCTCCGCCGCGTCGGTGATCAGCACCGGCCCGCTTTCCACCAGCCGCCGCCAGCCCACCGGATGCTGCCGCAGCAGCGATGCGACCCGCTCCAGCTCCTCGTCCCGGAAGTGCGCGGTCGACGAGGTCAGCGTCGCGATGTCGCCCGGCGCGGTCGTCACGACCACCGCATGGCTCGCCCCGAACAGCCGCCGGACCTCGCGGACGAACACGTCGCCTGCCTGACGCATCGAGGCCCCCGGGGTCAGCGCCAGCAGCATCCGCGTCTTCGCCTCCAGCAGCTCCGAGGCTTCCGCCATCTGCGCCAGCAGCCGCACCCGGTCGATCGCGATCGCCATGGGTCGCGCCAGCTCCATCAGCCGCTCCTCATCCGCCCGGGTGTACCGGCCCGGCTCCCGGCTGCCGATGGTCACCAGCCCGACCGTCCCATCGGAGAGCGCGAACGGCACCCGCATCCCGGAGCGCAGCCCGCGCTCGTACCCGAGCAGCGTCCCCGGGTTCGGCGCCGGCCTTGCGAAGATGTCGCCCGCCGGGCCGCCCTGCCCTGCCAGCGCCGCCCGGTAGACTGTCACGTCCTCCTCGGTCAGCCCGGGCGGCAGGTCCGCCGCCTGCATCACCGCGGAGCTCATCCCCAGCACCTCGCGCACCCGCCGCTCGAGGTCGACCGTCCCGAGCGCCACGTGGTCCGCCTCGAAGTAGGCCCGCAGCCGCTCGGCAATCGCCTGGCAGGCCGGCGCCAGCTCCCGCGCCTGCCAGAGCGTCTCCAGCAGCTCGGCGCCGACGCTCAGCAGTTCGGCCTGCCGCTCGAGCGTGAGCGCGTGCGCGACGGCGAGCTCGCCCCGCCGCACCCGTTCGACCCCGATCTCGAGCACCCGCGCCACCCGGCCGAGGAAGGCCTGCTCCTCGCCTGCCCAGGCCGAGGGCTCCTTCCGTAGCGCGACCAGGGCCAGCCGCAGGCCCGCACCCCAGCGGTGGGTCCGCACCGCCGCCGCCAGCGAGCCCATCCCCAGCCGTTCCCGCGCGAACCGCTCCGCCGCCAGCAGGCCATCGCCCGATTCCAGCGACTCGCGCACCCACGGCAGGCTGCCGTCCCGCTCGCCCATCGGCCGGTTGCCGGGGTCGAGCGCCGCCCGCCGCGCCTCCTCCCAGAGCGCCGGCGTCAGGAGCCCCGCCGGCGCCGAGCGGAACGTCCACTCGCCGCCCGGCCCGCCTTCGACCATCACAATCGCCGCGTCCGCGCCCACCGCCGCGCGGACCCCCTCCGCCGCTGCCGCCAGCAGCGCCGCTTCGTCCTCCGCCGCGGCCACCGCGGCGAGCAGGTCCGCCTCCGCCGCCCGGATCGCGCGTTCGAACTCCATCCGCTCCAGCAGCAGCAGCGGCCGGAGCGTCTGCATCGCGGCCTGCGTCACCTCCCACAGCTTCCCCAGCGATTCCCGCGAAAACCGGCCCGGTTCGACCGAGCCGACCAGCACGAAGCCCATCGCCTGGCCCCGCTCGTCCGTCAGCGGCAGCCGCACGGTGGAGCGAACCCCCGCCGCGATGGCAGCCCGCTGCCCCGGCGTCGGCCGGGGGATCGCCAGCGTGTCTTCGAATACGGCCCCGCCTTCGTCGGCGAGCAGCCGGCTGAAGGCCGCGTCGCTCTGCCGGTGGTCGAACGGCCACCGCCCCGGCGAATGCTCGCCCTCGAGCGGCCACCAGAACGCGCGCCGCCCGCGCCGCGAAAGCGCGACATACCCGCACTCGCCGCCCAGCGCCCGCGCGGCAGCCTCCGCGAAGCGCGTCAGCTCCTCCTCGATCGAACCGGCATCAGCGGCCCCGGCGCGCCAGGCCCGCAGCGAACTGTCAGCCGGCCGCCCGCCCTCTCCCGGCGAGCCGGCCGGCGCTGTCTCCCCCATGGATATCCCCCGGCGCCGCAGCGGTGTACCGCCCCGGCGGGAACGCCCTCGGCAGGCCCCCGCATCGTACGTAAAGCGATTTCCGATGCGGTATTGGGGAGTTCCCGAACATTCACCACGCAACGACTTTTTCGGGGAATCCCGGGACATTCCCCCGGCCCGTGCCTCCCCGCGCCGGCGCGGTACCATACGCACCATGAACGAAACCTTGCGCTCGCGAACCCGCGTCGTCGTCACCGGCCTGGGCGCCATCACCCCCGCCGGCCAGACCGTCGAAGAATTTTGGCAGAACCTCGTCGCCGGCCGCTCCGGCATCGGCCACCTCACGATGGTCGACCCCGACGGCTACCCCTGCAAGTTCGCGGGCGAAATCAAAGACTGGGACCCGACCCGCTACATCGAGCGCAAGGCCGCCCGCCGCATGGCCCGCTTCAGCCAGTTCATGGTCGCCGCCGCCGCGCAGGCCATCGAGGATGCCCGCCTCGACCTCGATGCCGAGGACCGCGACCGCCTCGCCGTCCTCATCGGCAACGGCGGCGGCGGCTACCCCGATATCCAGGAGGCCGCCCGTACCCTCTTCGAGCGCGGCGGCATGCGCATCGACCCCCTCTACCTCGCCCGCTCCCTCGGCAACATGGCGGCCGCCCAGGTCTCCCTCCAGTTCGGCCTCCGCGGCTACAACGGCACCATCGTCACCGCCTGCGCCGCCGGCACGCAGGCCATCGGCGAAGCCGCCATGCTCATCCGCTCCGGCCGCGCCGAAGTCGTCGTCACCGGCGGCTGCGAAGCCGGCATCTCCGAACTCGGCCTCGCCGGCTTCTCCGTCATGCGCGCCCTCACCAGCTACGACGGCCCTCCCGAAGAGGCCAGCCGGCCGTTCGACGCCCTCCGCGACGGCTTCGTACCCTGCGAAGGCGCCGGTGCGCTCATCCTCGAATCCGAAGCCCACGCCCGCGCCCGCGGCGCCCGCATCTACGCCGAGGTCGCCGGCTTCGGCTGCACGAACGACGCCTTCCACGTCGCCGCCCCTCCCGATGACGGCGAGGGTGCCGCCCGCGCCATGGCCGAAGCCCTCCGCGACGCCGGCCTCCAGCCCGGCGAGATCGACTACATCAACGCCCACGCCACCAGCACGCCGCTCGGCGATACCGCCGAGACCCGCGCCATCAAGCGCGTCTTCGGCGAAGGCGCCTACCGCGTCGCCATCAGCGCCACCAAGTCGCTCATCGGCCACGGCCTCGGCGCCTCCGGCGGCATGGAGACCGTCGCCACCATCAAGACCATCGAAACCGGCGTCATCCACCCCACCATCAACCTCCACCACCCCGACCCGGACTGCGACCTCGACTACGTCCCCAACGTCGCCCGCGAAGCGCCCGTCCGCGCCGCGCTCAAGAACAGCTTCGGCTTCGGCGGCCAGAACAGCTCCCTCGCCATCGTCCGCTACGAACCGTAGCCCGCGCTCGGACCCCCGGCCGCCTGCCCGAAACGAACGGCCCCGGGGAAGCTCCCCGGGGCCGCTGAACGCTCGCGAAGCCGCCGCGCCGCCTCAGACGACGCCCGGCGGCACCTCCACGTCCCCGTCGCGCAGCGGCCGGGCCGTCGGCCGGACGCTCACTTCGAGCAGCTCCGCGATGTCGAACGCCTTGATCGTGCGCTTCTCCTCGTCCGGCTGCACCGCGGGGATGCCGTCTTCGAACATCTGGATGCAGAACGGGCAGGCCGTCGCCACGATGCTCGCGCCGGTGTTCGCCGCCTCCGCCGCGCGGAGGTGGTTGACGCGCGTGCCCGCCTCTTCCTGCCACATGTTGCCGCCGCCGGCACCGCAGCAGAGGCCCCGCTCCCGCGAGCGCGGCATCTCCACCAGCTTCGCCCCGGGGATCGCTTCGATGACCTGCCGCGGCGTGTCGTAGATGCCGTTCCCCCGGCCGAGGTAGCAGCTGTCGTGGACCGTGATGGTCGCCCCGTTCCCCTCCTTCGGCTTCAGGTCGCCCTTCGCCAGCAGGAACTGGAGGAAGTCCGCGTGGTGCGTCACTTCCCACTTCCCGCCGAAGTCCGGGTACTCGTTGCGGAAGGTGTTGAAGCAGTGCGGGCAGCTCGTGATCACCCGCTTCACGCCCATCTCGTTCAGCGCATCGGCGTTCGCCTGCGCCATCGTCGCGAAGAGGAACTCGTTGCCGAGCCGCCGCGCCGGGTCGCCGTTGCAGGTCTCCGCCTGCCCCAGCACGCCGAAGCTCACGCCCGCTTCGAGCAGTAGCTTCGTCACCGCCTGCGTGATCGGGATGTTCCGCTCCACCAGCGCGCCCGAGCAGCCGACCCAGTAGAGATAGTCCTGCGAGCCGTCGTACACCGGCACGTCGATGCCCTGCGCCCGCAGCTGCTCGATCCACGTCTCGCGCGTCAGCTGCGTGCCGCGCCACGGGTGGCCGCGCTGCTCGAGGTTCTGGAGCGCCGCCTGCGCCGTCGCCGGCACCCGCGCCTGCTCCATCACGAGGTAGCGCCGCATCTCCACGATCGGCGGCACGTGCTCCACCAGCACCGGGCACTCCTGCATGCAGGCGCCGCACGTCCGGCAGGCCCAGAGCGTTTCATCCTTGATGTAGCCGCCCACCAGCGGCTCCAGCTCCTCCTCCGGGTTCTTCCCTTTGATGATGAGCGGGCCCGCATGGTTCATGTACGTCTTGATGTCCTGGATGAGCGCCATCGGCGAGAGCGGCTGGCCCGCCGTATACGCCGGACACACCTCGGTGCAGCGGCCGCAGCGCACGCAGGTGTCCGCATCGAACAGCGTCTTCCAGGTGAAATCCTGCAGCCGGCCGGCGCCCAGCCCGGCTCCCTCCTCGATGAGCTTCTCGATGTCGCCCATCGGCTCCAGGTAGAGCGGCGTCGTCGGCCGCTTGAAGAACGCGTTCACCGGCGCCAGCGCGATGTGCCGGAACTTCGTCAGCGCCATCAGCGTCAGCAGCGCGAAGGCCGCCACCACGTGGAACCACCACCACGCCACGTGGAAGTCCAGCAGCGTCTGCGGCGAAACCCCGCCCAGCAGCTTCGCCACCACATAGCCCGCCGGCGACCATTTCGACCACGACTCGTTCCCCGCCGGGATTTCGTCGCCGCCGAGCCGGAGGCCTTCCACGATGATGCCGCTGAACAGCACCACGCCCAGCAGGCCCACGATGATCGCGTCCTCCGTCCCGCGGCGGTCCCAGTTCAGCTTCGCCGGCGGCGAAATGTACCGCCGGTAGACGGCCATCCCGATGCCGATCAGCCCGATGACGCCGAACACGTCGCCCACGAGCGAGTACACGAGGTACGTCCCGCCCGTCAGGAACAGGTGCTCCTTGTCCATCCCGAGGATGATCGGCGCGTAGTCGTCGATCGCCAGCAGGATGGTCACGATCGTGAGCACGAGGAAGCTCGAGTAGATGAAACCGTGCATCACGCCCGCGTAGCGGTCGTTCTTCACCCGGCTCGTCCCGGCGCCGAGCGTCAGCATGTTGGTGATCCGGCCGCTCAGGCTCTGGTTCACCCGGTGCGGCTTGCCGAGCCGCCACACGCGCATCCGCTGCAGCAGCGCCCCGAAAATCACCGCCATCGAGACGGTGAACACGAAATACATCAGCCAGGGCGTCTTGATGTTGAAGAACACCTCGCGCGAGGCGTCCGTCGTCCGGGCCGTCTCGATCGCCGAGATCGCCGCGAGGATCGCCACCGGGACGACGATGCCGCCCCAGCTCCCGCGCAGCCGCGTGCCCTTCCGGCCTGCTCCCCCACTGCCGGTCATCGAACTGTTCGTCATACCACGCGTTCCCGTACCAGGTTTCGAAGGTGCGCGCCGGCGGTGCCCCGGCCCGCACAGTGTAGCCGCATCCTACCCGAGCCTCCCCTTCGGCGCGAACCCCGTTCGCCGCCGCGACAGGGGATCTGCGCGGCACCGGTCTTTCGCGCGCGAACGAAGCGCCCCGGCCAACCGACCGGGGCGCCCGTCATCGTCGCCAGCGGCGGCGCGGCCTACGCCTTGCCCGCCGGGATGTCGTTCGTCGGCGTCCCGTAGAGCTTCCGCAGGTCGGTCTTCAGCACCTTGCCCATCACGTTCCGCGGCAGCTCATCGACCACCGCCACGTACTGCGGCGCCTTGAACGAGGCCAGCCGCGACTTCGCGTACGCGGTGATCTCCTCCGGCGTAATCGTCGCGCCCGGCTTGAGCACGACGATCGCCTTCACCACTTCGCCCCACTCCACGTCCGGCACGCCGATGACGGCCGCTTCGTCGATGGCAGGGTGCTCCTCGAGCACGTTTTCGATTTCGCCGGGCGAGATGTTCTCGCCGCCGCGGATGATCAGGTCCTTCTTCCGGCCCGTGATGTAGAGGTAGCCGCCCTCGTCCAGCTTGCCCACGTCGCCCGTGTGCAGCCAGCCGTCGATGATCGCCGCGCTCGTGGCGTCCTCCTGCTTGTAGTAGCCCTTCATCACGCGGTCCGAGCGGACGCAGATTTCGCCCTCTTCGCCGGGCGGCAGCGGCCGGTTCCGCTCGTCCATGATCGCCAGCTCCACGTCCGGCATCGGCTTGCCCACCGACCGGAGCCGCTGCTCCTTGATCTCCGTGTCCGTGCTCAGGTCGTGGTCCTCCGGCCCGAGGAACGTCAGCGTCGCCGTCGATTCCGTCTGGCCGTACGCGTTGATCAGCCCGATGCCCTTCGGCGGGAAGATGTCGCACGCCTTCCGCACCACTTCGTACGGCATCGGCGCCGCGCCGTAGGTGATCTGCTTCAGCGACGAGATGTCGTACTTGTCGAAGTCCGGCACCTCCATGATCCGCTTCAGCATCGTCGGCACCACGAAGGCGTGCGTGATCCGCTCCTGCTGTACCGCCTGCAGCCACAGCTCCGGCTGGAACTGCGGCAGGATGACCAGCGTGCGCCCCATCCAGACGCCGAGCATCATCGCCGTCGCGCCCGCGACGTGGAAGAACGGCGCCGAGACCAGCAGCTTCTCGTGCGTCTCCGGGTCCGCCGGCGGCTGGTTCGTCACGTACGCCGTCATATCGAGGAACGTCAGCTGCACGCCCTTCGGCTGTGCCGTCGTGCCGGAGGTGAAGATGATGATCGTCGCGTCCTTGTCGTCGATCTCCGTCCAGATCTCGTCCTCGGCCCCGCTCTCCATCAGCTCCTCGTAGCGCAGGTAGCCGTCTGCCGCCCCGCCGAGGCTCACGTAGTGCTGCACCGTCGTCAGCGTCGGCCGGATCCGCTCCACCAGGTCCCGGTAGCGGTCCGAAACCAGCAGCACCTTCGTCTCGCTCACGTTCACCATGTAGGTGAGCTCTTCATCCTTCGCCCGGTAGTTCAGCGGCACGAAGGTCGCGCCCACCATCGCCGTCGCGTAGTAGCTGATGACGAAGTCCGCGCTGTTCACCGCCATGATGGCGACGTGGTCGCCCTTCTCCACCCCGAGGCCCTGGAACGCGTTCGCCAGCTTGCACACCTGCCGGTACATCTCGGCGTAGGTGAGCCGCTTGCCGCCGCCGTTCCCGTCGAAATCCACCAGCGCCTCCCGGTCCGGGACGACCGACGACGTGATCTGCAGGAACTCGATCGTGTTCATTCAGACTCCATGGAAAAAACGTAGGGACACCCTTGTGGCCGCCGATTCTACCGGAACCTGCCACCCCGGGCGAACCGCGCGGTAAGCCCCCGCCGCGCAGGCGCTCGACGGTCCCCGCTTCCCCGGCGCACAATCCGCCCCATGCTCCCGCCCGGCCCCATCGACCCGATGCTCGCCAAAGCCGCCCCCGAGATCCCGGCCGGCCCCGGCTGGCTCTTCGAGCCGAAGTGGGACGGCTTCCGCTGCATCCTCTTCTACGACGGCGCCGCCCTCGCCCTCCAGTCGCGCGACCGGAAGCCGCTGGACCGCTACTTCCCCGAACTCGTCGACGGCCTCGGCCGCGTCCTGCCCGGCCCCGCCGTGCTCGACGGCGAAATCGTCATCATGACCCCGCGCGGCCTCGATTTCGATGCCCTCCAGCAGCGCATCCACCCGGCCGCCTCCCGCATCGCCCGCCTCGCCGCCGAGACGCCGGCCGCCTTCGTTGCCTTCGACCTCCTCGCCGAGGACGGCGAGTCGCTCATGGCCGCGCCCTTCGGCGCCCGCCGCGGGCGGCTCGAGCGGCTCCTCGGCAGCGCCCGGCCCCCCGCCTACCTCACCCCCGCTACCCGCGACGCCGCCGTCGCGCGCGACTGGTTCGAACGGTTCGAAGGCGCCGGCTTCGACGGCGTCATCGCCAAGCCCCTCGATGCCCCCTACCAGCCCGGCAAGCGCGCCATGCTGAAAATCAAGCACCTCCGCACCGCCGACTGCGTCGTCGGCGGCTTCCGCTGGAACCGCGGCGAAGAAGGCCGCTCCGTCGGCTCCCTCCTCCTCGGCCTCTACGACGGCGCCGGCATCCTCCACTTCGTCGGCCACACCTCCAGCTTCACGGCGCCGCAGCGGCGCGACCTCGCCGGCCTCCTCGCGCCCTATCGCACGAACGACCCCGCCGAAGGGTTCGGCCAGGGCCGCACGCCCGGCGCCGAAAGCCGCTGGACCGCCGGCAAAGACCTCGCCTGGGAACGGCTCCGCCCGGCCCTCGTCTGCGAAGTCACCTACGACCACATGCAGGGGCCGCGCTTCCGCCACGCCGCCACCTTCCAGCGCTGGCGCCCCGACCGCGACCCGCGCTCCTGCACCTTCGACCAGCTCGAAGCCCCCGTCCCCGCCGAGCTCCGCGCCGTCTTCGAACCCCGCGCTTGACACGCCCCGGCCCGCGCTTCACCATCCCGGCCAGCATCTTGGCCGGATGGCCAAAACCGCGAGGCCGCCCATGTCTGCCGACCCCGGAGCCGGCGCCGCCCGCCCCGCCTGGTGGAGCCGCCAGTACATCGAACCCTTCACCCTCGACGACGATGAGCTCTGGCGCATCGTCCGCGAATCCACCCGCGCCGCCGTCGCCTGGGTCACGAAATCCTGCGAGCCCGTCGTCGCCCAGATGTCCTACTGCTGGTACGACGGCCACATCTGGCTCACCTCCACCCCGAACCGCGACAAGTACCGCGCCCTCGAGCGCAACCCGGCCATCTCGCTCTCCATCCACGACCCGGCCGACTGGTTCAAGCAGGTCACCATCCGCGGCCGCGTCACCTTCTTCGACGAACGCGAGTCGGTCCGCCGCTTCATCCACGAGCTGATCACCGCCGGCGGCCGGCGCGCCGTCGCCCCCGATGTCTACGGGCGCGAATTCGCCCGCTTCGACAGCCCCGAGCGCGCCGTCATGCGGGTCGACATCGACCGCATCCGGAGCTACGACGGCCGCAAGATGTGGCAGACCGAAGCCGAAGGCCTCGACCCCTGGAGCGCTGCCCCGTAGCTGGCCGCCGCCCCGCGCGGTAGCATGCGCCCGCGATGCTCCACGTCCTCAGCTACGACTACGTCCCTGATGTCCTCGAGCGGCGCGAACCCTTCCGGCCTGCCCACCTCGCGCTCATCCGCGAATACTTCGAAGCCGGCCGCCTCCGCCTCGCCGGGGCCATCGGCGAACCGGTCCGCGGCGCGCTCATCGTGTTCACCGACCCGGACGCCGCGGCCGAGTTCGTCCTCCGCGACCCCTACGTGCTCAACGGCCTCGTCACCGCCCACCGCATCGAGCCCTGGCACGTCGTCATCGGCGCCTAGGCCTTCCGCCGCCGTCCCCCGCCGTCGCCGTCCTTCCGCGCTCGTGAGGGCTGCACCCGCTTCGGCTCGCCCGGCGCCTTCGGGAAGTGCGGCGGATAGGGCGCATCGCCCAGCCCGGCCCGCTCCTGCTCCCGCGAGAGCGCCAGCAGCGGCTCCAGCGAATACGCGCGGCCGTCGATCGCCGCCATCGCGTCCCCGCGCTCCGCGAACCGCGCCGGCACCGTCGCCACCGTGAACGCCGCCAGCTCCGCCCCCGGCAGCTCCGCCCACGTCAGCGGCATCGAGACCTGCGCGTTCGGCGTCGGCCGCACCGAATACGCCGAGGCCACCGTCCGGTCGCGCGCGTTCTGGTTGTAGTCGATGAACACCCCGTGCCGCTCCTCCTTCCACCAGGCCGTGGTCACCAGGCCCGGCGCCCGCCGCTCCGCCTCCCGCCCGAGCGCGAGCGCCGCCCGCCGCACCGCCGTGAACTCCCACCGCGGCAGGATGCGCACGTAGATGTGGATGCCCCGGCTCCCGGACGTCTTCGGGTAGCCCTCCATCCCGTACGCCCGCAGGAGCTCGCCCACCAGCAGCGCCGCCTCCTTCACCTGCCCGAAGTCCGCCTCCGGCGTCGGGTCGAGGTCGAACCGCAGCTCGTCCGGGTGCTCCACATCGTCGGCCCGCACCGGCCACGGGTTCAGGTCGATGCAGCCGAGGTTCACCGCCCAGGCCAGCCCGGCGAGGCTGTCGATGACCGGCAGGTTCGCCCACCGCCCGCTCGGGAAGGTCACCCGCGCCGTCCGCACGTAGGGCGGCAGCTTCGGCGGCGCCCGCTTCTGGAAGAACGGCGGCGCCCCGATGCCGTCGACGAACCGCTTCAGCACCATCGGCCGGTTCGCCACCCCCCGCAGCGCCCCCTCCCCGACGGCCAGGTAGTACTGCACCAGCTCCAGCTTCGTCAGCCCGATCGCCGGGAAGTACACCTTGCCCGGGTTCGTCACCGGCACCTCGATGCCGCCTGCCGTCACGAGCGCTGCCTGCTCGGCCACGGCGGCAGTATACGTTCTGGGGGCTTGACGGCAAAAAAGTGCAGCTATACTTTTCCTCCAACCCACGAGAGGGGGCGCCCATGCCCATCCGCTTCATCCCCCACCTCTGGCTCGAATCCGGCGCCGAGGAGGCTGCCGCCTTCTACACCAGCATCTTCCCCAACTCCCGCATCACCTCCGTCACCCGCTACCCGGACGTCGGCCGGGAGGTCCACGGCCAGGAGCCCGGCACCGTCCTCACCGTCACCATCGAGCTCGACGGCAACCCCGTCATGCTCCTCAATGGCGGCCCCGGCTTCCGCCTCGATGAGGCTTTCTCCTTCCTCCTCGAATTCGAAACCCAGGAGGAGATCGACCGCTACTGGAACGCCCTCCTCGAAGGCGGCCAGCCCCAGGCCTGCGGCTGGCTGACCGACCGCTTCGGCGTCTCCTGGCAGGTCGCCTGCCCCATGGACCACTGGCTCACCGACCCCGACCCGGCCGTCCGCGAACGCGTCTTCGGCGCCGTCCTCGGCATGGTCAAAATCGACATCGCCGCCCTCGAAGCCGCCGCCCGCGGCCAGGTTTCACCCGCGGCCTGACCCGCCGCCCCCGTCCACTGCGCCAGCCGCGCCCCCGCCGGGGGCAGAAAGGAAGCACCACATGCCCGGCACCACGCTCCTCATCGGCACCCGCAAAGCGTTCTTCATCTACCGCTCCGACCCCGCCCGCGAACGCTGGGAACTCTCGCCTCCGATGCTGAAGGGCACCTCCGTCTACCAGTCTGCCGTCGATACCCGCCGCCGCCCGGCCCGCATCCTCCTCGCCGCCAACCACTGGGCCTGGGGCCGCTCTGTCGCCCGCAGCGACGACGGCGGCCAGACCTGGGAGCAGCGCTCACCCGGCCTCGGCTTCCCCCAGGACATGGGCATCACCATCGACAACGTCTGGGGCATCACCCCCGGCCACCCGGCCCAGCCCGGCGTCGTCTGGGCCGGCACCCAGCCCGCCGGCCTCTTCCGCTCCGACGACTGGGGCGAATCCTGGCAGCCCGTCGATGACCTGAACCGTCTCCCCGACCGCAAGTTCTGGCACATGACCGGCGGCGGCCAGTCGGCCCTCACCGCCATCGAACTCGACCCGCGCGAGCCGAACCGCCTCTACATCAACATCGCCACCGGCGGCTGCTACTGCTCCGAAGACGGCGGCAAGACCTGGGAGCCGCGCTGGCACACCGCCATCGCCACGACGCCCGAAGTCCGCGAGATGTTCGAAAAAGTCGCCGAGATGTTCCCCGAGATGGCGGAACAGTTCCCCGCCCCCGAGGGCGTCGACCCCCTCGCCGCCAACGAGTTCCACCGCCTCCGCCTCGACCCGAAGAACCCCGACCGCCTCTGGGGCCAGGCCCACGTCGGCGTCTTCCGCTCCGACAACGGCGGCCGCCAGTGGCACGACGTCACGAAGGGCCTCCCCTCCTTCCACGGCTTCCCCCTCGCCGTCACGAAGCAGGGCCGCGACGCCGTCTTCGTCGTCCCGCTCGAGATGGAGGCCGACAACTTCCGCGTCGTCAACGGCCAGTTCGCCGTCTACCGCACCGCCGACGCCGGCGCCACGTGGGAGCGCCTCACCCGCGGCCTCCCCGGCCCGCACGACTACCAGAGCGTCTACCGCGATGCCATGGACACCGACGGCATCGACCCCGAAGGCGTCTTCCTCGGCACCACCAACGGCGAAGTCTGGTACGGCCGCGAGTGGGGCGAATCCTGGGTCCGCCTCCCCGGCACCCTGCCGCCCATCCTCTCCGTGACCGCCATCCCCAGCGACCTGCTCTGACGCGAAGCCCTCAGCCGTCCCGCCGGATGTAGTCGATCATGTCCACGCTCTCCGGCGGGCGGCCGATCGTCGTCAGGATCGCCGCCGCCTCCGCCCGGTGGTGGGTCGAATGGTTGAACACGTGCAGGATGAGCTGCCAGAGCGGCCGCTCGTCCGGCAGCGGCGGCTGGTTCCGCCGGTAGCGGCACACCGAGAGCAGCCGCGCCTCATCCAGCTCCGCGAAGAACCGCGCCCGTTCCGGCCGGTGCAGTTCCCACGCCTCCCGCACCGCCGCGGTCGTCGGCCACGTCGCCGGGCCGTCCAGCTTCGCCTCGCTGTCGCCCAGCCACCGCCGCAGCCAGTGCCGCTCCGCGGCCACGAGGTGCGCCAGCAGCGCATGCAGCGAACCGTCCCCGTAGCTCCCCGGGATGCGCGCCCCCGCCGCCTCCTCGCCCGCCGCCTCCGCTGCCCGCAGGATGCGGTCGTTCGCCCAGTCGTGGAACTCCGCCGTAAAGCGGATCAGTTCGAGCGAAACCGGGCCGTCCACCCCGCCATCATCGCACACTCCGCCGCCTACGCGACCCCCGCCGGGAACGTCGTCGGGATCTTCGCCGCCATGTCGAAGTACTCCTGGAACGTCTGATTGAAGCGGTAGAACGAGTCCCGCCGGTGGTAGTCCTTCCCGCGCGCGAACTCCTCCGCGCTCCGAAGGTCCAGCGAATTCAGCGTGTACTCGTGCGTCGCCCGCCCGTTCCGCTGGATGTCCTCGATCATCGCCCGCCACGCCTCCGGCGATTGCACGAGCACGAAATCCAGCTCCTCCGCCCGCTTCGCGTCGATCTCCTTCACGTCCTTCACTTCGAACGCCTCGAAATCGATTTCGAAGTAGCGGTCGCCCACCTGCACGCCCATCTCCGCATCGCACGTCCCCAGCCGCTTGAAGCTGTCCGAGGCGTTCAGCAGGTCGGCCGCCGCGCGGAACCACTCGACCGAAGGAAACTCAGGCATCGCGTCACCTCCAGGGGCAGGGCACATGGCGCCGGCCGGCGCCATCCCGGTGTGGCCGGGAGTGTAGCCGGTTCCACCCCGCCTGTCAGGCCGCCCCCGTCGACAGCCGCCGCCCGCCGCGGCACAATCCCCGCCATGGCGACCGTCCAGACCGTCCTCGGCCCCGTCGATGCCGGCTCGCTCGGCGTCACCCTCAGCCACGAGCACGTTCTCGTCGGCATGGGCGAAGACAACCACCACTACCCGTGGCGCTTCGACTGGGAAGCCACCCGCGCCAACACCATCCGCGAGCTCCGCGAAGCCCGCGAAGGCGGCATCGGCACCATCATCGACCTCACCACGCCCGACCTCGGCCGCGACGTCGCATTCGTCCGCGATGTCGCCCGCGAAGCCGGCATCAACGTCGTCGTCGCTACCGGCATCTGGCGCGATATCCCCCGCTCCTTCTGGACCCGCGACCCCGACGAAATCGCCGATATCTTCGTGCACGAGATCGAAACCGGCATCGGCACCACCGATATCCGCGCCGGCGTCATCAAGGTCGCCAACGACATGGGCGGCGTCACCCCCGAGGGCGAGCGCATCCTCCGCGGCGCCGCCCGCGCCTGCAAACGCACCGGCATCCCCATCAGCACCCACCAGTGGGCGCCCGAAGAGGTCGGCTGGCAGCAGGTCCAAATCTTCGAAGACGAAGGCGTTCAGATGGACCGCGTCGCCATCGGCCACAGCGCCGACACCACCGACGTCGACTACCTCGAGCGCCTCCTCCAGCGCGGGGTGTTCCTCTCCATGGACCGCTACCCCGGCGCGCCCGGCCGCCCCACGTGGGAGCAGCGCAACGCCACCGTCAAAGCCCTCATCGACCGAGGCTGGGCCGGCCGCCTCATGCTCGGCCACGATTACGCCCCCATGCCGATCGTCAAAGGCCAGCAGCCGCCACCGCCGCAGGGCCCGACCCGCTACCTCTTCGTCTCCACCGTTGCCGTGCCCGCCCTCCTCCGCGACGGCGTCCCGCAGGAGACGATCGACGCCATGCTCCGCGACGTCCCGCGCCGCTTCCTCACCGGCGAAGCGTAGTCCCGCTCAGTTCACCCCGTCCGATGCCGCCTGCGGCGCCGTCAGCCGGAACGGCAGCGCTGGCCCCAGGTCGACGTCCGCCCGCTGGCCGCCCGGCGCGAAAAGCGGCTCCTGCAGCGCGAACCGCCGCGCCACCGGGAACCACAGCCGGATCGGCAGCCCCGGCGCCCCGCAGCCCGGCCGCTGGCCCGGCCCGCTCCCGTCCGCCAGCACGTCCACCACGTAGACCGTCTTCCCCACATCCGAGGCCGGCGTGCCCGGCCCGGCCGCCGCCACCTGCGTCACCCCGTCGCCGCACGCCTTCCCGTTCACCAGCGCGATGACTGGCTGGACGGCCGGGTCGAGGTTCGCGCCATCGGCCTGGACGATGCCGTACGGCCACGCGAAATCCGGTGGCCCCGGCGGCTGCTGCGCGCCCGAGCCCGCCGGGAACGACAGCGCCGCGGCGAGCAGCCCGGCGAAGATCATCAGCCGGCGCGCCCAGCCGCGGCGCAGTGTGGTCATGCCCGGAGTATCGCTAGTTCGTGCCGTCCTTCGCCACCTGCGGGCCGATGTTCCGGGGCGTCAGCTGCGGCCCCAGCCCCGTCAGGTTCCGCTGCGCCGGCCCCGGCCCGCCCCAGGTCGCCGTGTCCGTCGCCATCTGCCGGTTGCCCACGAAGTAGAACTGCACCGTCCGCCCCGCGGCGCCGCAGCCGGCGAGCTGGCTGTCCGCGATCACGTCCACCACGTACACCACGCCCGAGCCGTCGGCGATCGTCTGCCCGACGCCGCAGGTCTGCGAGCTGCCGCCGCTCGTCACGATGGCCAGGACCGCCTGCCCCGGCCCGACACCCGAAGGAACGGAGCCGTAGTACGTCGCGGGCGGCGAAGGCGGCGCGCCCTGGGCCGCCACCAGCGCGGGAATCGCAGCCATCGCAACCGCGACAGCGCCAATCGCAGGGAGAATCGCTCGTTTCATGTCGCCTCACTGGGGAGCGGGAATACGCTCGCAGCTAGCAGCGTAGGCGGCGAAGATTATGCAGGCAAGCCAAATCCCCCCGCCCTTCGGGGGGCCGCCGAACTGTTTACGGACAGTTTACAGCCCGCCCGCGAGGCCCTCCAATGCCGGCCTTCCCCGCCCTCCGCGATGCCCTCCGCCCCCTCGGCCGCCCCCTCCGCGCCGGCCTCGCACCCCTCCGCCGCGCCCGCTGGCGCGCCCGCTACCTCCGCGACGGCATCGAAGGCATCGCCATGGAGCTCCGCACCACCGTCGCCCACCACGAGGAGCTGCTCCGCCTCTTCGGCGCCAGCGTCGGCCGCGGGGTCTCCATCCACGGCCCCATCCACATCGTCAACGCCGGCCGCGATTTCTCGAACCTCCGCATCGGCTCCCGCGTCCACCTCGGCACCGATGTCCTCATCGACCTCGCCGATGCCGTCACCATCGAAGACGAGGCCACCCTCTCCATGCGCGCCAGCATCATCACCCACCTCGACGTCGGCCTTGGCCCCCTCCGCGAGCGCCGGCCCCGCCAGCAGGCGCCCGTCCGCATCGGCCGCGGTGCCTACCTCGGCATCGGCGCCACCGTCCTGCACGGCGTCACCATCGGCGAATGCGCCACCATCGGCGCCCACGCCCTCGTCGACCGCGATGTGCCCGCCGGCGCGACCGTCCTCGCGCCGCGCGCCCGCCGCGCCGGGGAAGCCCCCGCGTGAGCGACCGCCGCGGCCGTGTCCTCATCCTCGGCCTCCCCTACTTCGGCCGCCGCCTCGCCGCCGACCTCAGCTCGCTCGGCTGGCGGGCCGAGTACCTCCCCCACCCCGGCCGCAGCCTCCCCGCCTGGGGCCGCGTCGCCGCCGCCGTCGCCCGCGCCGATATCGTCTACCTCATCGGCAGCCGGCTCGACCGCGGGTCGCCCCAGGCCCGCCTCGCCCGGGTCCGCCGCCGTCCCATCGTCATCCACTGGGTCGGCACCGATGTCCAGATCGCTCTCGACGAACACCGCCGCCGCAACGCCGATGCCCGCCTCGCCGAGCGCGCCATCCACTGGTGCGATGCGCCCTGGCTCGCCGAAGAGCTCCGCGCGGCCGGCATCCGCGCCGAGGAGGTCCCCCTCCCGATCCCCGTCCCCGAAGCCGAACCCCCGCCCCTCCCGCCTCGCTTCACCGTCCTTCTCTACTATCCCGTCGACGCCTTCGACCGCGAAGTCTTCGACTGGGAGACGATGGCGCGCCTGCCCGGCGCCTTCCCCGGCGTCCGTTTCCTCCTCATCCCCTCGCCGCCGGAGACGCTGCCCGGGCCGCTCCCGCCCAACCTCGAAGCCCGCGGCTGGGTCGACGACATGGACGCCCTCTACCGCGAAATCACCGTCCTCGTCCGCCTCACCACCCACGACGGCCAGTCGTTCATGGCCGCCGAGGCGCTCGCCCGCGGCCGCTACGTCATCTGGACCCACCCGATGCCGGGCGCCATCCAGGCCACCGGCTTCGAGGCCGTCAGCGAGGCCCTCCGCCGCCTGCTCGAACGCCACGCGGCCGGCGCGCTCGGCCTCAACCTCGACGGCCGCCGCCGCGTCCTCGAGCGGTTCGGCGGCGGCGCGCCCCTCCGCGAGATCGACGAGCGGCTCCGGCTCCTCCTCCCGCGCTGACCGCCAGCCGCGGCCCCGCGGTACGATATCCCCGCGCCATGAAGCCGATCCCCACCCTCACCACCGATGAAGAGCGCGCCGCTGCCATCTTCCGCGCCCTCGGCAACCCCGCCCGGGTCGCCATCGTCAGCGAACTCGCCCGCCGCGCCGCCTGCGTCAGCGACCTCGTCGCCGCTCTCCCCCTCGCCCAGTCCACCGTCTCCCAGCACCTGAAAGTGCTGAAAGAGGCCGGCATCGTCCGCGGCGAGGTCGAAGGCCCCGGCGCCTGCTACTGCCTCGACCCGGAGGTCATCCGCTGGCTGGCAAAGTTTTGCTACGGCCTCTGCTGCCCGCCCGACAGGCCGGCCGCGCCTGGCGCCTCCGACTGCTGCAGCTGACCTGCGCCCGCGCGGGCGCGCCGCGTCACCTTTCCCCGCCCCCGCGCCATGGGAACGGCGAAGCCTTCTCGCGCGAGGTGGTTCCCCCGTGTTCCGGTTCCTCTGGCCCTTCCGGCGGTGGCGCCGCCGCCGGCGCTTTCGCCGCCGGCCGTTCGCCGGGCCCCGCCTCTGACCGTCAGCCCCGCAGCAGCCCGAGCGAGCCGAGGAAATCCAGCAGCAGCCGGTTCACTTCCGCCGGCCGCTCCTGCTGCGTCCAGTGCCCGCACCGCTCGAGGTGCTCCATCCGGATGCCCGGGATGAGCGCCGGCATCGCCGCCGCCATCTCCGGCTTCAAAATCGTGTCGTTGGCCGCGGTGATCATCATCGCCGGCACGTGGAGCTGCGGCCCTTTCGGCGCATCCGCCTCGTCCGCGTTCAGGTCCGCCCCGCGATACCAGTTCAGCCCGCCCCGGAAGCCCGTCTTCCGGTACGCCGCCACGTAGACGCCGATCTCCTCCTCCGAGAGGAACGACCGCCGGTCATCCGGGATGCGCGCCAGCACCCCGCTGCCGTCACCGCCCACCTTCATGAACGTCGTGAAGTCCTCCGCCCTCGTCCAGTCCATGAACACCTTGTGGAACGTCCGCTCGATGTCCGCCTCCAGCTCCGCCTCGGCGATGCCCGGCTGCAGGAAGTAGCGCATGTAGAACGTCGCATCCGTCAGCCCGTGGTAGTCGCGCAGCGCCTCCGTCGTCCTCCGGTTCGAAGGCGGCGCATACGGCGTGTTCAGCCCCACGATGGCGGCCACCCGCTCCGGGTAGCGCAGGCCCATCTGCCACACCACCGCGCCGCCCCAGTCGTGCCCGACGAACACCGCCCGCTCGAGCCCCAGCGCATCGAGCAGCCCCGCCATATCCGCGCAGAGCACCTTCATCGTGTACTGCGCCGGGTCCGCCGGCGCATCCGTCTCCCCGTAGCCCCGCATGTCCGGCGCGATCGCCCGGTAGCCGGCCTCCGCCAGCGCGTGCAGCTGGTGCCGCCACGAATACCACAGCTCCGGGAACCCGTGGCAGAACACCACCGGGAACCCCTCCCCCGCCTCCGCCACGTGCATGCGGATGCCGTTCGTTGCGATGAACCGGTGCCGGATTTCGGCCACGCGCGCCCCCCTGCTGGTAGCTACCGGCCCGTATCCTACACTGCCCCCATGGCCGAACTGCGCATCCCGTTCTTCCGCCCCGCCATCGACGACGACGACATCGCCGCCGTCGCCGAGACCCTGCGCAGCGGCTGGCTCACCTCCGGCCCCAACGTCCGCGAATTCGAGCGCGAACTCGCCGCCGCCTGCGGCGCCCCCTTCGTCAACGCCGTCAACTCCTGCACCGCCGCCCTCCACCTCTGCCTCCGCGCATGGGACATCGGCCCCGGCGATGAGGTCATCGTCCCCGCCTACACCTTCTCCGCCACCGCCACCGTCGTCGTCCACACCGGCGCCCGGCCCGTCCTCGTCGACGTCCGCGAACGCGACGCCAACCTCGACCCGGAAGCCTTCGAACGCGCCATCACCCCCCGCACGAAGGCCGTCATCCCCGTCCATTTCGCCGGCGAACCGTGCGACATGGATGCGATCCTCGCCATCGCCCGCCCGCGCGGCATCCGCGTCCTCGAAGACGCCGCCCACGCCATCGGCGCCGCCTACCGCGGCCGGCCGATCGGCAGCATCGGCGACGCCACCGCGTTCAGCTTCTACGCGACCAAGAACATCACCACCGGCGAAGGCGGCGCCCTCGCCACCGCCGACCAGGCCCTCTCCGACCGCGTCCGCGTCCTCACCCTCCACGGCATGACGAAGGACGCCTGGAACCGCTACGACGCCGGCGGCAGCTGGCGCTACGACATCGTCGAATTCGGCTTCAAGGACAACCTCACCGACCTCGCCGCCGCCCTCGGCCGCCGGCAGCTGGCCAAACTCGACCGCCTCACCGAAGCCCGCACCCGCATCGCCATGCGCTACCTCGCCAACCTCCGCGATGAGCCCCTGCTCACCCTCCCCGCCTTCGATGAGGCGAACCGCCACGCCTGGCACCTCTTCATGGTCCGCGTCGACAACCAGCGCTCCCCGGTCCAGCGCGACGACGTCATCCGCCGCCTCGCCGAGCGCGGCATCGGCACCTCCGTCCACTTCATCCCCCTCCACTACCACACTGCCTACCGCAGGCTCGGCTACCAGCCCGGCGATTTCCCCGTCTCCGAGCGCATCTTCGACGGCGCCATCAGCCTGCCCATGTTCCCCGCGATGACCGACGCCGACGTCGATTTCGTCTGTGAGAATTTGCGCGACATCCTCCGCGCGACCGCTTGAGCGGTAGCCCCATCCCGCCGAACAATGACCTCCACGGCCCCGTTCGGCCGCCGGAGGCTTCGTGTCCCGCTCCCTCGCCCCAGCCCTCGCCCTGCTGCTCCTCCCCCTCGCCCTCGTGGCCGCCGCCTGCGGCGATTCGACGAAGAAAGTCGCCCTCGACCAGTGGGTCGACGGCCTCTGCAACGCCGTCTCCGACTACGACAAAGCCGCCGAAGCCGCCGGCGAAGCCTTCATCGATGCCGACCTCGCCGATACGAAGGCCGCCAAGGCCGCCTTCGCCGAGTCCCTCGCGAAGCAGCGCGACGCCCAGAAGGCCTTCCGCACCGCCTTCGCCGACCTCGGCCAGCCCGACATCGACGGCGGCAAGCAGGTCGTCGACGCCTTCGAGCAGCAGTTCGACGAGAACACGAAGCGCACCGACGACGTCGAAAAGCGCGTCGCCGCCATCCCCGACCGGGCCGACTTCCTCACCGAGTTCCTGAAAATCGCCGACGACATCGGCGAACCCGACTTCCGGCCGAAGCTCGAAGCCGTCGCCAAAGACCACCCGAAGGTCAACGACCTCATCGCCGCCATCGAAGCCGACCGCCCCTGCGCCCGCACGCTCTTCAACATCGACGCCGCCGCAGAGCCCGAAAGCGAAGCCTGGGTCAGCGGCGTCTGCACTGCCCTCGGCACCTGGGTCCAGGCCCTCACCGACGGCGCCGACCGCCTCGACCGCGACGTCGCCCGCGCCGTGACCGTCGCCGAGGTCGAGCGCATCCTCGTCGACTTCTTCGAAGAAGCCCTCACCGACACCCGCGCGCTCAAGCGCAGCATCGGCCAGCTCAACCCGCCGCCCGTCAAGGACGGCCAGGCCATCCACCAGGTCTTCGTCACCGCTTCCGACGAGCTCGTCGCCGCCATGGAGCGCCTCACCCGCGAAGCCCGGTCCGTCAACTTCACCTCCGTCGAGCAGGCCCAGCTCGAGTCCGACCGCCTCATCACCCTCATCGACCGCCTCTTCAGCGACGCCGCTTCCACCTTCGACGAGCTCCAGCAGTACGACCCCGAAGGCCTCGACGAGCTCTTCCAGACGCTCCCCGAGTGCCAGTTCTGACCCCTGTCATGCCCCTTGCGCGGGAGGCGTATACTCCCGCGCATGGCGCAGGCACCCGTCTTCGAATCCGATAACGAGCTCCTCCGGCTCGCGCAGGGCCTCCGCAGCGCCCTCGGCGCCCCCGCGCCCGTCGCCCAGTCGCGCCGCGTCCTCGTCGGCTTCCGCGGCAAAGCGCGCCTCTTCTACTACCCGCCCCTCGGCGGCCCCCGCCTCCGCACGCCGCTCGTCCTCTTCCCCTACCTCGGCATCTCCCGGCCCTACATCTTCGACCTCCGCCCCGGCGAATCCTTCGCCGAATTCCTCGCCGCCGAGGGCGTCCCCTTCTACCTCGTCGACTGGGGCATCTTCGGCCCCGAAGACCGCGACCTCGGCCTCGATGACATCGTCGCCGACATGATCCCCTCCCTCCTCCGGCAGGCGCTCCGCCACGCCCGCGCCGAGGCCGCCACCGTCTTCGGCTACTGCATGGGCGTCCCGATGACCGCCTCCGCCCTCGCCTTCGACCCCTCCCTCCCGGCGAAGAACTACCTCGCCATGGTCGGTCCCATCGACTTCTCCATCGGCGAATTCCCCCGCATCACCGATGAAGACCGCTTCGACGTCGACGCCGTCATCGAAACCTTCGACCTCATGCCCGCCGAGTTCATCCGCAGCGGCTTCAAGATGCTCAACCCCCTCGGCGACCTCCAGCAGGCGAAGGCCCTCCTCGAAAACGCCGGCAACCGCCAGTGGCTCGAAGGCTACAAAGCGATGAACCGCTGGGCCAGCGAGTGGATCCCGCTCCCCAAGCAGTTTTTCCGCCACTGGGTCCGCCACTTCTACCAGCGCAACGAACTCATCCGCGGCGAACTCCGCATCATGGGCCAGCCCATCGACCTCCGCCGCATCACTGCCCCCGTCCTCTGCATCGGCGCCACGAAGGACGACATCGTGCCCGCCGCCAGCGCCTGCGCCCTCATCGATGCCGTCGGCAGCGCCGACAAACAGTTCCTCGAGCTCGAAGGCGGCCACATCAGCGTCATCGCCGGCCGCCGCGCCCGCACACAGGTCTGGCCCGCCCTCGCCGACTGGCTCCGCGCCCACGATTGAGGGGGAGGGAGAAGGGAGGAGAGAGAGGAGGGAGGAGCCAGGCTCCACCTCTCCCGACCGCCTCCAACTTGCCGTTCCCTGCTCCCCGCTCCCCGTTCCCCGTTGCCCATTCCCAATCTCCCTTCTCCCTCCTCCCTCCTCCCTTCTCCCTCCCCTCCGCTTCCCCGTTCCCGCCTCCCGCCCTACGCTACCTCCGTGCTCGTCGTTCAGAAGTACGGCGGAACCTCCGTCGCCGACGCGGAGCGGATCCGCCACGTCGCTGGCCGCATCATCCGCAGGGTCCGCCAGGGCGACCAGGTCGTCGCCGTCGTCTCCGCCATGGGCTCCGCCACCGACGACCTCATCGACCTCGCGCTCCAGGTCGCGCCCGACCCCGACCCGCGCGAGCTCGACATGCTCCTCTCCACCGGCGAGCAGGTCAGCGTCGCCCTCCTCGCCATGGCCCTCAAATCCCTCGGCCAGGAAGCCGTCGGCCTCACCGGCCAGCAGGCCGGCATCATCGCGCAGGGCCGCCACTACCAGGGCCGCATCTCCCGCGTCGAAGCCGACCGCGTCCGCGCCGAGCTCGCCGCCGGCCGCGTCCCCGTCGTCGCCGGCTACTGGGGCGTCAACGAACACCAGGAGATCTTCACCCTCGGCCGCGGTGCCAGCGATACCACCGCCGTCGCGCTCGCCATCGCCCTCGGCGCCGACCGCTGCGAAAACTGCAAAGACGTCGAAGGCATCTACACCGCCGACCCCCGCATCGTCCCCACCGCCCGCAAGCTCAGAGACATCGCCTACGAAGAGATGCTCGAGCTCGCCACCCAGGGCTCGCAGGTCATGCACAACCGCGCCGTCGAGCTCGCATCCGTCTACAACGTCCCCATCCTCGTCACCTCCAGCATGGTCGAAGCACCCGGCACCCTCATCCGGGGGGAGGCAGAATTGGAAGAACGCAACCGCGTCCGCGGCATCGCCCACGACCTCGACGTCGCCAAGATCACCGTCCGCCGCGTCCCCGACCGGCCCGGCATCGCCGCCAACATCTTCGAACCCCTCGCCGAGGCCGGCATCAGCGTCGACACCATCGTCCAGAACGCCTCCGAAGCCAACCTCACCGACCTCTCCTTCACCGTCTCCCGCTCCGACCTCCGTCGCGCCGAGCAGCTCATGCCCGAGATCTGCGCCCGCGTCGGCGCCCCCGAATGGACCTCCAACGCCAACCTCGGCAAGGTCTCCATCGTCGGTGTCGGCATCCAGACCGCGCCCGGCTACGCCGCCCGCATGTTCCGCGCCCTTTACGATGCCGGGATCAACATCGAACTCATCTCCACCAGCGAAATCCGGCTCACCTGCATCATCGCCGCCGACCGCGTCCACGACGCCGTCCGCGCCCTCCACGCCGCCTTCGAACTCGAAAAGGCCGACGCCGACCCAGCCTGACCCTGCATCCCCGCCGGCCGGCAGGTAGACTCCGCCCCAGCCCACCCGGTTCGGAGTCCGCCATGCCCATCCCCGAGCGCGGCCGCCCATGGCCCGAGATCGCCGCCGAGATGGAGGCCGCCCGCGCCCGCGACCTCGACTGGCGCCATGGCCGCCACGGCGCCTACGTCTGGTACGCCTCCGACGAGCTCGAACACGTCCTCCGCGAAGCCTTCGGCATGTTCCTCGTCGAAAACGGCCTCGGCATCCGCGTCTTCCCCAGCCTCGCCCGCATGGAAGCCGACGTGCTCGAATCCGTCGCCGTGCTCCTCGGCGGCGGCCCCCAGACGCCCGGCATCTTCACCAGCGGCGGCACCGAAAGCATCTTCCTCGCCGTCTACGCCATGCGCGAATGGGCCCGCGCCAGCCGCCCCGGCCTCGAACGGCCCGCCATCGTCGCGCCCCATTCCGCCCACCCCGCCCTCAACAAGGCCGCCCACTACCTCGGGCTCGATGTCCGCCGCGTCCCCGTCGGGCCCGACTACCGCGCCGACCCGGCCGCCATCGCGGCCGCCGTCGATAGCCGAACCATCGGCCTCTACGCCTCCGCGCCCGCCTACTCCCTCGGCGTCATCGACCCCATCGCCGACCTCGCCCGCCTCGCCGCCGACCGCGGCCTCTGGCTCCACGTCGATGCCTGCGTCGGCGGCATCCTCGGCCCCTTCGTCCGCGAGCTCGGCTACCCCGTCCCGCCCTTCGCCTTCGACTGCGACGGCGTCACCTCCGTCTCTGCCGACCTCCACAAATCCGGCTTCGCCGCCAAGCCCGCCTCCGCCCTCCTCTTCCGCTCCGAAGCCCACCGCGACTACGCCCGCTACACGTTCGACGACTGGCCGAGCGGCACGTACAGCGGCCTCACCTTCACCGGCACCCGCCCCGGCGGCGCCATCGCCGCCGCGTGGGCCGCGTTCCAGTTCCTCGGCCGCGAAGGCTACCGCGGCCTCGCCGCCGCCAGCATGCGCGCCCGCGCCGCCATCGAAACCGGCCTCCGCGAGCGCATCCCCGGCGTCCGCATCCACGGCGAGCCGCCCCTCTACGCCTTCGCGTGGGCCGCCGAAGGCGTCAGCATGGGCCGCGTCGCCGCCGCCATGGCCCGCGAAGGCTGGGTCGCCGGCCGCACCACCTCGCCCGATGGCATCCACGTCATGGCGACCCCCGTCCACGAGCGGTACGCCGCCGACTACGCCGAAGCCGCGGCCCGCGCCGTCGAAGCCGCCCGCTCCGGCGATTCGACCGGCACCGCCCGCGCAGCGTACAACTGACCGACCACACCGCCGGAGGCCCCGTGAACCGCATCGAGATCGAACTCAAGCTCAGCCGCGACCGCGCCTGGCTCCTCGAAACCCTCTCCGCCATGAGCCCCGACGAGCTCCACGCCCCGCGCACCCGCTCCGAGCACGACCCGGAGAAGTGGTGGTCCTACGCCGACCACTTCATCCACACCACCCTCATCGAACGGAACTGGAACGACATGGTCCGGCGCCACCTCCGCGGCGAACCCGCCCTCCCCCGCCGCCTCCGCCCCGACGGCGCCCCGCAATCCCGCGAGGAAGTCATGGCCGGCATCCACGAATGGACCGAGGCCTGGGCCGAAGAGCACCGCGGCAAGCCGTTCGACGAACTCGCCCGCATCGGCCTCGCGGCCCGCGCCGAGACCTTCGCCCTCCTCGCCGACCTCACCGACGACCAGCTCCAGCAGACGATCCCCGGCGCCCCCTGGGCCGACGGCACCATCGGCGGCATCCTCGCCGCCAACGCCGACCACGGCCGCATGCACTTCAAATGGGCGAAGGAAGGAGAGGGGAGGAGGGAGTAGGGAGGACGGAGGAACGAGGAGGGAGAAAGGGAGAAAGGGAGAAAGGGAGAAAGGGAGAAAGGGAGAAAGGGAGAAAGGGAGAAAGGGAGAAAGGGAGAAAGGGAGAAAGGGA
>NZ_JANZZD010000027.1:0-30898 GCF_026419595.1 Tepidiforma sp.
GCTCGCGGGCGACCTCGAAGAAGGGGCAGTGGCGGAGGGTGAGGCGCCACTTCGAGCCGGGGATGGTTTCGAGGACGGGGTAGTAGCCGAGCTGCTCGAGCACGCGGGCGAGCTGTTCGACGCGGCCCGCCGGGGCGGGGGCATCGAACGCCTCGGCGGCCTGCTGGAGGCGGGCTTCGACGAGGGCGCGGAAGAGCGGACGGCGGATGGCGGGGTCGCGCTCGGCGGCTTCGAGGAGCCAGTTCGCGATGCGGGCGTAGCCCTGGGGGAAGAGCGATTCGGCGCGGGGGGTGAGGGCGTAGCGGTTGCGGGGACGTCCGGGGCCTTCGGGCCGGCGGGGGATGGTGACGAGCCCGAGCTTCGCGAGGCCGGCGAGGTGCGCGCGGACCGCCGGCACGGAAAGGTAGGCGACGGCGGCGAGGGCTTCGGCATCGGACTCGCCGAGCTGCTTGAGGCCGAGGAGGAGGAGCCGCCGTGCCGGGGGAAGGAGTTCGAGCTGCGGGGTCAGCGTTTCGGGCATCGAAGGAATCGATTGGAGGGTAGGGGGAAACCCTGATGGCGGGCACGGCCGAACGGCCCCGGCGGAGGGGGCCGGCCGGCGGTCGGGAGCGATGGGGGAAAGCGTGAGGGAGCGACCGCCGGCCGGCTGCTGAAGCGGCGCCGGTCAGGCCGCGGCCGCGGCCTGGCGGAGCACGAAGGTTTCGCCGCGCGAGTTGTGGGCGAGGGTGCCGAAGCGGGCGATGAAGGCGGCGAGCTCGGCGGTGGTGCCGGCGAGCGACTGCGTTTCGCGCGCGATTTCGGAGACCTGGGCCGCGATCTCCTCGACGCTGGCGGAGACCTGCTGGCTGGCCGCAGCGGACTGCTCGGCGGTGGCGGACGCATCGGTCACGGCGTTGCGGACGCGGTCGGCGGCGGCGGTCATCTCGGCGGCGCGGGCGGCAGATTCACGGGCGAGGCCGGCGACCCGCTCGAGCACGTCGACGAGGGTGCCGACGCTGACCTCGACGGACCCGGCGGCCTCGCTGATGCGTTCGATTTCGTCGCGGACGGCCGAGGCGCCCTGGACGATGCGGCCGAGGGCCGAGCCGGCGCGCTCGGCGCGGGCGGCGCCTTCTTCGACGTTGGCGATGGAGGCTTCCATCGCGCGGACGGCGCGCTGGGTGCCGCCCTGGACGCCGGCGATGAGGGCGGCGATCTCCTTGGTGGCGACGGCGGTGCGCTCGGCGAGGGAGCGGACGTTTTCGGCGACGACGGCGAAGCCGCGGCCCTGTTCACCGGCCCGGGCGGCTTCGATGGCCGCGTTCAGGGCGAGGAGGTTCGTCTGGGCGGCGATGTCGTCGATGACCTGCACGATGGCGCCGATCTGGGAGCCCTGGCGGCCGAGGTCTTCGATTTCGCCGGCGGTCTGGCGGACGGTATCGCGGATGGCGCCCATGGCCTCGATGGTCTGCTGGACGGCGGCGGTGCCTTCGCGGGCCTCGGCGAGGGAGGCGTCGCCGCGTTCGCGGGCCGCGGCGGCGGCGTCCCGGGCGCGTTCGAGGGCGGCGCGGACGGCGTCGGTGGCGCGAACGGCGTCGTCGAGGGCGGAGGACTGCTCGGCGGCGGCGCGCGCGACGTCGCCGCTGGCCCGGCCGAGGGCGTCGATTTCGCTGTTGAGGGCCGACATGGTGGCGGTCTGCGAGGCCGCGCCGCGGGCGACATCGGAGACGGCGGAGGCGATTTCGCGGGTGGCCTGGTCGACCTGGGCGATGTTGCTGCCGAGGTTCTGGAGCGGCTGGCCGAGGGTGTCGTGGATATCGACGAGCTTTTCGAGGACGCCTTCGCTGATGAACGTCTCGACCGCCAGCGAGGCGTCGAGGATGAAGACCTTCATGATGGCGCTGATGGCCTCGGCGAGCTCCTGGCCTTTCAGCTTCGCGGCGAGGATCGGGAAGAGGAAGTCGCCGTAGAGGCCGTAGTTGCCGAGGTTCCAGCGGGGTTCGATCTGGAGGCGGGCGTGGGCGGCGCCGACGCGGAGGCGGTGTTCGAAGTAGTCGTCGTCGAAGTTGGCATCGAGGAGGCGGAGGAGGTAGTCGAGCTGGGCCGCTTCGAGGCGGGAGCGGTCGGAGCCGGCTTCGCGGACCTTGCGCTGCCACTCGGGGAAGGCGGAGGAGTGGTCGTAGAAGCGGCGGACGACGTCCCGGGCGTGGGGACGGATGATGCCGGCGGCGCGGCGGACGGCGGCGGTCTCGCGGTCGGTGATGCCGATCCAGCGGAGGCGGAGCGACTGGTCGGCGCGGTCGATGTGGAGGCGCTGGGTGAGGCGGTCGGACATTGGGGGGCGGCTTCCTGTGGTGGTGTGCCGGAGATGGGCATCACCCGGCCGTCACCACTCCAGCAATCGCGGGCGGCGGCCGGGTATCGGGAGAATCCCTGCCGTTGGGGTAAGGCGAATTACTTCGTGGCAAATCGCAAAAACGATTGCAGGGTTGACGAAGAAGTTATCCCCAAAACTCGGGTGCGAGGGAATTCCCCGATGACGGACGGTTACAGGAACGTATCATCCTGCTTCGCGATGGACGGTGATGCGATGCCGCACCTGGTGGTGGTCCCGCGGAGCGAGCGCGGCTCGTGGCGGGAGGCGGTCGTCACGGGGTCGCCGGACGGTGTGCTGCTGGTGGGCCGGGACGGGCGGGTCGCCGACGCGAACCCGGCCGCAGAGCGGATCTTTCGGGTCCCGGCAGGCACGATGGCGGGACGGCCGGTGCAGGAGTTCGTCCCGGCCCGGCTCCGCGATGAGCACGCGAGGAACATCACCGAGTTCTTCGCGACGGCGGTGAGCGCGCGGGGGATGGCCGACCGCGGCGCAGTGCCGGCGGTGCGGGCGGACGGCGAGGAGTTCATGGCGGAGATCGCGCTCATCCCGGTGACGGTGGATGGCGCAGGCGCGGTGGCCTGCATCGTGCGGGACGCGACGGAGCGGCTGGAGATGGAGGCGGCGCTCGTGCGGGCGGAGAAGCTGGAGAGCCTCCGCGTGCTCTCGGCAGGGCTGGCGCACGACTTCAACAACATCCTCGCGACGATCCTCGGGAACGCGGAGCTCGGCCTGCAGGTGACGGGTGAGGAGTCGCCGGCGCGGCTGGCGCTGCACGACATCCGGGAGGCCGGGCGGCGGGCGGCGGAGATGGTGCAGCAGATGCTGCGCTTCGCGGGGCGGGGTGAGGTCGCGCGCGAACCGGTGGAGCTGACGCTGCTGGCGGGCGAGACGCTCCAGCTGCTGCGGAGCGCGCTCGGGCCGGGCGTGCGGGTGCAGACCGACTTCAGCCGGGAGCCGGTCGTCGTGGTCGGCGACGCCGTCGGCATCCGGCAGGTGCTGATCAACCTCGTCATCAACGCGGGCGAAGCGATGAGCGGCAGCGGCACGCTGACGGTCCGGACCGGGCTGCAGGCCGTGACCACGCGATACCTGCGGAACTGCCAGCGGTCGACCTGCCACGGCTGCGCCGCGGCGGTCCCGGGCCAGTTCGGGTTCATCGAAGTGGCGGACACCGGGGTCGGGATGGACGCGGCGACGCGGGAGCGGATTTTCGACCCGTACTTCAGCACGAAGTTCGCGGGGCGGGGGCTGGGGCTGGCGGCGGTCGCGGGCGTGGTGGCGGCGCACCGGGGCATCATCCGGGTGACGAGCCGGCCAGGCCGGGGGACGACGTTCCGGGTGCTGCTGCCGGCGGAGGCCGCCACGGTATAGCCAGGCGCACGGATGTTCTGATATCGTGCGCGCGTGGTCCGGTTCCTGCACAGTTCGGACTGGCAGCTGGGGATGACCCGGCACTTCCTCGGCGCGGAGGCGCAGGGGCGGTTCAGCGACGCTCGCATCGAAGCGATCGAGACGCTGGGGCGGACCGCGCGGGAGCGGGACGCGGCGTTCGTCGTGGTGGCGGGCGACGTGTTCGAGACGAACCTCGTGCCGGGCGACGTCGTGCGGCGGGCGCTGGACGCGATGGGCGACGCGGGCGTGCCGTTCTACCTGCTGCCGGGGAACCACGACGCCCTCGCGCCCGGCTCGGTGTACGAATCGGAGCGGTTCACCCGGAGGAAGCCGGCGAACGTGCACGTGCTGGGGCCGGAGCCAGTTGAGGCGGCGCCGGGGGTGTGGCTGGCCGGCGTGCCGTGGCGGAGCAAGCAGGCGCCGGGCGAAGCGGAGTTCTTCGCCGCCGTGCAGGCGCTGGGCGGGATGGCGGGCGAGCGGGTACTGGCGGCGCACGGGCAGGTGGAGCTGGCCCCGGATGCGGCCGTGACGCTGCCGCGTGCATGGCTGGAGCGGGCGGTCCGGGAGTTCGGCATCGGGTACGCGGCGCTGGGCGACCGGCATTCGCTGACGGACGCGGGCGTGGACCGGCGCGCGTGGTATTCGGGGACGCCGGAGCCTACCGATTATGACGAGCTGGAGCCGGGGAAGGCGCTGCTGGTCGCGCTCGAGGGCGGGCGCTGCGAGGTGACGCCCGTGGCGGTGGGCCGGTGGCGGTTCGTCGAGCGGACGTGGGAGGTGCACGACGGGGCGGAGCTCCGGGCCGCAGCGGAGGAGCTTGGCCGGCTTCCGGAGCGCCGGCGAACCGTGCTGCGGCTGCGGGTGCGGGGCACGGGCGGGCCCGAGCTGCGGGCGGCGATCGAGGCCGCGGTCGACGAGCTGGCGGAGTCGTTCGCGGCGGTCGAGCCGTGGGAGCGGTACGCGGACTTCGTCGTGCGCGCAGAAGGCGAAGGGTGGGAGGCGCTGGGACTGGCGGGGTTCGCGCGCGCCGCGGCCAAGGAGCTCGACCGGCTGGCGAGCGACGACGGCCCTGACGCGGCGGCGGCCAGCGACGCGCTCACGCTGCTGTTCCGGCTGGCGCGCGGAGGGGCACCGGCGTGAGATACCACCGGGTGCGCGTGCGGAATTTCCGGGGCATCACCGAGGCGGAGGTCGCGTTCCCTGAAGGCCGGCTGCTGGTCATCGAGGGGCCGAACGAAGCCGGGAAGAGCAGCATCGTCGAGGCGATCGGGCTGCTGTTCGAGTTCACGGCAGAGTCGAACTCTGAAGAGGTGCGGGCGGTCCGGCCGGAAGGACGCGACGCCGACCCGGAGGTAGAGCTGGAGTTCAGCCTCGGCGGGCAGCGCTGCCGCTACCGAAAGGTCTTCGGACGGCGGGGCGCGACCGAGCTGGAGGTGGGGCTGCCGGGCGGGCGCCAGCTCACGGGGCGGGAAGCGCACAACGAGGCGAAGCGGCTGCTGGAGGCGGGCGTCGACAGCGGGCTGTTCCGCGCGCTGCGGGTGCTGCAGGGCGAGAGCCTCACGATGGCGGGCGACCTCGCGGCGAGCGCGTCGCTGCTGCGGGCGCTGGACGGCGGCGCCGGGACGGACCCCGCGGGGGAGAGCCTCTTCGAGCGGGCGCAGAAGGAGATGCAGCGCTACTACACGGGCAGCCGCCGGCAGGAGACGGGCGAGCTGCGGGAGGCGCGGGAGAAGGCGAGCGCCGCGGCCGAGGAGGTGGAGCGGCTCGAAGGGCGGCTGCGGGCGCTCGAGGAGAGAGCGCGGGAGATCGAGGCGCTGGAGCCGAGGGCAGTCGAACTCCGGCAGGCGATCGGCGAGCTGGAGCGGCGGGCAGCGGAGCTGGCGGAGCAGGCTGACGCATACCGCGCGGCGCAGCAGGCGGCCGAGCTGGCGCGCACGGAGGCTGCGGCGGCGACGGCGCGGCGGGAGCGGCTCGACGACGAGGTGAAGCGGCGGGAAACCGCGCGCCGGGAGGCGGAGCGGCTCGCGGGGGAGGCCGAGACCGCGCGCGCCCGGGCCGCGGACCTGCAGGGCACGGTCGACGCGGCGCGGAGAGCGCTCGCGGAGGCAGAACAGGCCGCCGGGGCCGCGCGGGCGCGGCTGCAGGAACTCGAGCGCGGGGCTGCGCTGGCTGCCAGCGATTATGCGCACCTGCAGGAGGAGCTGCAGCGGGCCCAGATGCAGGACCGGCTGTCCGCGTACGACGAAGCAGCCGAACGGCAGGCCGCGGCGCAGGCGTTCCTCGCAGGATGCCGCATCGATGCGGGGTTGCTCGACCAGATCGAAACGGCCGCGACGGCGCTGGCGAGGACGGAAGCGCAGCTTCGCTCGGTGACGGCGAAAGTGGAGGTCGAGGGCCCGGCGGATGCGACGGTCTACGTCGACGGGCAACCCGAGACGCTCGCGGGCGGCCTCCTCGCACGCGAGGCAGCGGAAGAGCTGCGCATCGAGCTGCCGGGCGGGTTCGCGGTCACCGTGCGGCCGTCGCAGAGCCAGGGGCTCCTCGAGCAGCGGCTCAAGGAGCAGCGGGAACAGCTCGACCGGCTGCTGGCCGCCGCGGGCGCCGGGAGCGTCGAAGCGGCGCGGGAGCTGGAACAGCGCCGGCGGGAGGCGGCGCGGGAGGTCGAGGACGCGAGCCGGGTCATGCGGCAGGCGCTCCGCGACCTGCCGGACCGGGCGGACCTCGCCGCGCGGCTCGAGCGAACGCGCCAGCGCGTGGCGGCCTACCGGGCGGAGCATGCGGCGCGCGGGCTGCCGGCGACGCTCGACGAAGCGCGGCGGGTCAGCGAAGCAGGCGACCGGCAGCTCGCAGCCGCGAAGTCCGCATTGCGGGAGGCTGAGCAGGCGGTGCACACAGCGCGCGACGCCCTTGCGCGGGCCGAGCGGGAGGCAGCGGCGGCGGACGAACGGGCCGCCGCGCTCGAACGCCAGCTCGAGCAGGCGCGCGCCGCGCTGGCGGCGGCCGAGGCGGAGCGGCCGATGGCCGCCCTCGATGCCGACCTCGCGGCGGCCCGGGGCGAAGCGGCGCAGGCCGAGGCGAAGCTGCGGGACGCCGAGCAGCGGCTCCGGGAGCTGGCCGGCGCGGGCGCCGAAGCGGCGGAGGTCGAGCGGGAGCTCGAGGCGGCGAGGAAGGAGCTGCGCAGCGTCGAGGACCGGGTGGCGGAGGCGCGGGGCGCGCTCCGCCACGAGGGGGAAGGCACCCTGCAGGCGGAGCTCGACGCGTCGCGGAGCAAACTCGAGGCGGCGACGGTGCGGCTGGAGACCGTCGAACGGCGGGCGCGGGCAGCGCGCTTGCTCGCCGAGACCCTGGCGAAGCACCGCGAAGCGGCGCGGCAGGCGTACGGGCCGCTGCTCGGCGAGCGGCTCGCGGCACTCGGGCGGCGCGTGTTCGGCGACGACTTCGCGGTCGAGCTGGACGCGGGGCTGGCACCGGCGCGGCGGCGGCTCGGCGGGACGTGGCTCCACGTGCAGCAGCTGAGCGTCGGGGCGCGGGAGCAGCTCGCCGTGCTCCACCGGGCGGCGTGCGCGGCGGCGGCCGGCGACGGCGGCGTGCCGTTCTTCCTCGATGACGCGCTGGGCTGGAGCGACGAGGGGCGGCTGACAGAGATGGCGCGCGTGCTGGCAGACCTGGCGCGGGAGGTGCAGGTGGTCGTGCTGACCTGCCAGCCGGGGCGGTTCGCAGCGGCGAACGGGGCGGAGGTCGTGCGGATCGATGGGGGGAGGACGGGGACGGCAGGCCGGGCTGCGGACGGGCAGGCCCAGGGCGAACTCTTCGCGCGCGGAGACTGACGGGACCGGCTGCAGGGCGAACCTCGCCGCATCCTGCGAACGCTGCGCGCGCGAAGTCTGACGTTCTCGACACCGCCCGCCGGGTGGACGACGGCGCGAACCGCCGGCGCGGAGACTGACCGTGCGACGGCGTCTCCTGGAGCCGCCGGCCGGCGCCGCCCCCTGGTCGAGCCAGTGCTGACCGCGGCGGAGGAGCGGCGGGTTGCCTTCGGTCGTGAGACTTCGTATCGTAGACAGAACTGATACTCACTCTCATGGAGGTGCGGCATGCGCGGGAGACTGACCCGGTTCGCGGCGGTGCTCGCGGCGGCGGTGCTCGGGGGCGCGCTGCTCGCGGCCTGCGGCGGCAGCGATAGCGACGGGGGCGACGGGCACCTGCGGGTGGTCGCGACGACGACGCAGATCGGCGCGCTCGCGCGGGAGGTGGCGGGCGACCGGGCGCAGGTGGTGACCCTGCTGCAGGCGGGCGCGGACGCCCACGACTACGAGCCTTCGCCGCAGGATTCGCGGCGGCTGAAAGACGCGCAGCTCGTGCTGAAAAACGGCATCGGGCTGGACGACTGGCTGGACGCCCTCATCAAGAATTCGGGGACGAAGGCGAAGGTGGTCGTCGTGACCGAGGGGATTACACCGCTGGAGGGCGATGACCACGCGCACGACGAGAAGGATGACGGCCATGACCACAGCCACGACGAGGGCGACCCGCACGTGTGGCACGACCCGGAGAACGTGAAGGTGATGGTGCGGAACATCGCCGAGGCGATGGCCGCGGCCGACGCCGCGAACGCGGCGGAGTACCGAGCGCGGGCGGAGGCCTACGCGGCGAAGCTGGACGAGACGGACCGGGAGATCCGGGCGCTGCTCGACCCGATCCCGGCGGCGAACCGGAAAGTCGTGACGAACCACGAGTCGCTGCAGTACTTCGCGCGGCGGTACGACTTCGAGATCGTCGGCGCGATCATCCCGGGGACGGCGAAGGATGCGCAGCCCTCGGCGCAGGACCTGGCGCGGCTGACGGATCTCATCCGGGCGGAGGGTGTGAAGGCGATTTTCGCCGAGGCGGAGATCGACCCGAAGGTCGCGGAGCAGCTGGCGAAGGACACCGGGGTCAAGGTGGTGACGGGGCTGTATGCTGATTCGCTGGGGCCGGCCGGCAGCGGCGCCGACACCGTCGACGGCATGCTGCTGCACAACGCCCGGCTCATCGCGGAGGCGCTTCGATAGCTGCGCGGCGGCTCGACCCGGCGGATGGTGACCGCACCCTGTCGCTCGACGGGGTGGCGGTCGCCTACGGCCACAACCTCGCGGTGTGCGACGTGACGGCGGAGGTGCCGCGCGGGTCGGTCGTGGGGCTCATCGGGCCAAACGGGAGCGGGAAGTCGACGCTGCTGAAGGCGATCGCGGGGTCGGTGCCGCTCTCGGCGGGGAGCATCCGCTTCGGCGGCCAGCCGGCCGGGCGGTTCGCCGGGCGCATCGCCTACGTGCCGCAGCGGGAAGAGGTGAACTGGGACTTCCCGGTGACGGCGCGCGACGTGGTCGCGATGGGCCGCTACCGGGCGCTCGGGTGGCTGCGGTGGCCGGGGCGGCGCGAACGGGCGGCGGCGGATGCCGCGCTCGCGGCGCTTGGGCTCGAGGGGATGGGCGACCGGCACATCAGCCAGTTTTCCGGCGGGCAGCAGCAGCGGATCTTCCTCGCACGGGCCATGGTGCAGGAGCCGGAGCTGGTGCTGCTGGATGAGCCGTTCACCGGGGTCGACGTGCGCAACCGCGAGGTGTTCCATGCGCAAATCCACCGGTTCGCGGAGGCCGGCGTGACGGTGCTGGTGGCGACGCACGACCTCGATGAGGTGCGGGCGACCACGACCCACGTGCTCCTGTTGAACCGGCGGATGGTGGCGTTCGGGCCGACGGCCGCGACGTTCACGCCGGCGAACCTGCGGGCGGCGTTCGGCGGGCAGGTGGCGGTGTTCGAACAGGTGCCGGTCTTCGAGCGGGCGCCATGAGCTGGCTGACGGAACCGCTCCAGTATGGCTTCATGCAGCGGGCGATGCTCGAGGTGCTCATCATCGGCGCGCTGTGCGGGCTGGTGGGGAGCTTCGTGGTGCTGCGGGGGCTGGCGTTCATCGGCGATGCGCTGGCGCATGCGGTGTTTCCCGGGGTGGTGCTGAGCTACCTCGCGGGGCAGAGCATCCTCGTCGGGGCGTTCGGGTTCGGGACGCTGACGGCGCTGGGCATCGGGCTGCTGGCGCGGAGCCGGCGGGTGAGCGAGGACACGGCGATCGGGGTGATTTTCGCGGCGTTTTTCGCGCTCGGCGTCGTCATCCTGAGCCGGCAGGGCGGGTTCCGGCGCGACCTCGGCTCGCTGCTGTTCGGCAACATCCTCGGGGTTTCGATGACGGACGTCATCGTGACGGCGGCCATCGCGGCGGCGGTGGCGCTCATCGTGGCGGCGCTGCTGAAGGAGTTCACGCTGGCGTCGTTCGACCCGGTGATGGCGCGGACGCTCGGCTACCCGGTCTTCGCGCTGGACCTGCTGCTGCTCCTGCTGGTGGCGGCGACGATCGTGGTGAGCCTGCAAACGGTCGGGAACATCCTCGTGCTGGCGCTGGTGGTGACGCCGCCGGCGACGGCGCGGCTGCTGACGGACCGGCTGCTGCGGATGATGGGGCTGAGCATGCTGACGGCGATGGGGGCAGGGATCGCAGGGCTCTATCTTTCGTACCACCTCGGGACGGCAGCGGGCGCGACGATCGTGCTGACGGCGACCGTGCTGTTCCTGCTGGCGCTGGTGTTCGCGCCGAACCACGGGCTGGTGGCGGGGTGGGCACACCGCCGGCGGGGGCATCACCACGCGCACCACTACCACCCGGCGGGGGAGGAGGAAGCCGCCGCAGACGCGGCGCGCCGGTAGCGAACGGGCCGGGGGCGCGGTAGAGTTCGAGCGCCACTTTTCGGAGGAGTGCCCCTCATGTCCGTTGCAGACCATCCGCATGCAGGCGATCGACAGCTGAGCGACGCCGAGATCATGGAGCTCCGCGAGAAGGTGAAGGCCTTCATGGCGGAGCACATCTACCCGAACGAGCCGTTCTTCCACGCGAACCATCCCCGGCAATCGGCCGCGGGCCGGGAGAAGATGAAAGAGCTGCAGGCGATCACGAAGTCGATGGGGATGTGGGCGCCGCACCTCCCGGCCGCGGCGGGCGGCATGGGCATCGGCTTCATGCCCTACGTCTACATGAACGAAATCCTCGGCCGGAGCCCGATCGCGCCGCTGGCGTTCGGTTCGCAGGCCCCGGATTCGGGCAACGCGGAGATTCTCTGGCAGTTCGGCACGAAGGAGCTGCAGGAGAAGTACATGAAGCCGCTGGTGGCCGGGGAGATCTGGTCGTGCTACTCGATGACCGAGCCGGAAGTTTCGGGCGCGGACCCGACGGGCCTGCGGACGACGGCGGTCCGGGACGGCGACGAGTGGGTGATCAACGGCCACAAGTGGTTCACGAGCCAGGCCGAAGGCGCGACGTTCGCCATCGTGATGTGCGCGACGGAGCTGGACCAGCCGCCGCACCGGCGATTCACCCAGATCGTGGTGCCGACGGACACGCCGGGCTTCGAGATCGTGCGCCCCGTGCCCGTGATGGGCGAGGTGGAGGGTTCGCACTGCGAAATCCGGTACACGAACGTCCGCGTGCCAGTGACGAACACGCTCGGCGAGCCGGGGAGCGGCTTCCGGATTGCCCAGAAGCGGCTCGGGCCGGGGCGCATCCACCACTGCATGCGGTGGCTCGGCCAGATGCAGCGGGCGTTCGAGCTGATGTGCGAATACTCGCTGAAGCGCGAAGTGTTCGGCTCGACGCTCTCAGAGAAGCAGACGGTCCAGAACTGGATCGCGGACAGCTACGTGGAGATCCAGGCCGCGCGGGCGCTGACGCTCTCGGCGGCGAAGAAGATCGACCAGGGCGACGAGGCGCGGGTGGAGATCTCGGCCATCAAGTTCTTCGGCGCGCAGATCCTCCACAACGTGATCGACCGGGCGATCCAGGTCCACGGGGCGCTCGGCGTCTCGGGGGATACGCCGCTCGAGTCGATGTACCGGAATGCGCGCGCGGCGCGCATCTACGACGGGCCGGATGAGACGCACCGGATGGTGGTGTCGCGGCGGATTCTGCAGAGCTTCAAGGCCGGCAACGGCTGGGATTTCGGCCTGCAGTAGGCCCGACACATACGTGGTTCGGACGCCGGGGTCCCGTCGCGAGCCCCGGCGTTTCGTTGCAGGGCGAAGGCGAAACGGCCAGACTGGCGGGGCCGGCGCTGCCGGCGAAGGAACGACGGCGGGTAGGGACCGATGGAACTGGACGAACTGCAGGCACGGCTCGTGCCGTTCGTGCGTGAGAAGCTGGGCGACCCGGGAGCGGCGGTCGAGAACGTGAAGAAGGGGCCGGGGCACGCCGGGTTTTCGTACTTCTTCGATGCCGTGCTTTCGAACGGGGAGCGGCGGGCGTACTTCCTCAGGCTGCCGCCGCCGGGAGTGAAGCTGGAGGGGACGGCCGACCTGATGCGGCAGGTGACGGCAGTCCGGGCGCTCGAAGGCACGGGAGTGCCGCACGCGCCGATCCTGTGGGCCGGGACGGAGCCGGACTGGTTCGGGCTGCCGTACTTCGTCCAGCCTCGGCTGCCGGGCGATACGCTGAAGGACGACTATCCGCTCCAGTTCAGCGACGCGCAGCTGCGCGACATGGCGCGGCAGGCGATGGTGGCGCTGGCGGGCATCCACCGCGTGCCGCGGGAGCGGCTGGGCTACCTCGGCGACTTCTGGGGCTACGAGTTCGACGTGACGCGGTGGGACCGGTTCTACGAGCGGGCAGCGGAGCAGGAGCTGCTGGCGCTGCAGCCGCGCGTGAAGCAGCTGCTGCTCGAGAAGATTCCCCACGAGGCGCCGATCGGGCTGTACCACGGCGATTTCCAGTGGTCGAACCTGCTGTATTCGCCGGCGGGCGAGCTGCTGGCGGTCATCGACTGGGAGCTGTGCGGCGTGGGGCCGACGCTGAACGACCTCGGCTGGGTGTGCGCATTCAGCGACCCGGCGGCGTGGGCGCACGACCGGGGCAGCCGGATGCCGCATGCGGACGAGCTGGAGGCGTGGTACTGGGAGGCGATGGGGGGCCAGCCGGGCGACATCCGCTGGTTCAAGGCGCTCGCCGTGTACAAGTTCGCCATCATCAGCGGCTTCAACCTGATGCTGCACCGGCGCGGGAAGCGGCACGACCCGCACTGGGAGGAGATCAAGCCCTCCATGCAGGCGAACATGGAGTACGCACTGCGGATGCTCGGCGGCTGACGCGACGGGAGCTGTCGCATATGGCGGCTATGCTGGAAGGGTGAGGCTGACCGAAGAAGCTGACGGGCAGAAGGTGACGCTGCGCGCGGTCGACTGCGGCCGGGCGCGGGAGACGCTGGCGGAGGTCATCGCCGGGCTCAAAGGCGGTGACCCGCTGGCCCCGGTGACGGTCGTCGTCGCGTCGAATCTCGTCGCGCTCGATACGCGGCGGTGGCTGGCGGCGCGGAAGGCGGCGGCGAACGTGCGGTTCCTCGTGGCGGAGCGGTTCGCCGAGCTGCTGGCAGCGCCCCGGCTGCAGGCGCGGGGGATGCGGCCGCGGAGCCGCTGGCGGTGGCTGGAGGCGCTGCGGGCCGCCGCCGAACTCGCGAAGGGCCCGCTGGGCGAAGTGGCGCACCACCCGGCGACGCTCCGGCGGCTCGCGGCGCTGGCGGCGGACCTGCGCGGAGTCCCGGGCGAGCTGCTGGACCGGCTCGAGGAGCGGGGCGAGCCGCTGGTCGCGGAAGCGGTCCGGGTCGTACGGGCGGCCGAGGCGGCGGCGCGCGACCTCTACGACGACCACGACCTGGTCGAAGAGGCGGCCGCGGCGTTCGAGGAGGGCGACCCGGGGACGCGCGAGAGCGGGGCCGTGGTGTGGTACCTGCCGGACCGGATGACGGCGGCGCTGGCGCGGCTGGCGCGGGCAGCCGGCGCGACGGTCATCCTCGGGATGACGGGCGACCCCGCCGTCGACGCGCAGGCGCGGCGCTGGTGCGGGCTGCTCGGCGTCGATCTCCCGGCCGATGCCGGGCCGCCCCTGCCCCGGCTGCCGGGGCGGCTGGCGAGCCTGCCGGACCCGGAGGAAGAGGTGCGGTTCGCCATCCGCGAGGCGTGGCGGCTCGCCGAGGGAGGGAAGCCGCTCCACCGCATCGCCATCCTGTACGGCAACGCCGAGCAGTACGCGGCGCTGGCGCACGAACGGCTGACTGCGAGCGGGACGCCGCACAACGGGGCCGGGCCGCGCCGGCTGGCGGATACGCTGGCGGGCCGGGCAATCCTCGGCGCACTGCGGGCAGCGCGGCTCGATTGGCGGCGGGACGCCGTGGCCGACTGGGTGACCTCCGCGCCCCTGCGGGACGAGCAGGGGGAGATTCCCGGGCACGCGTGGGATGCGCTCTCGGCCGAAGCCGGCGTGGTGCGCGGGCTCGACGGGTGGCGGCGCGCCGGGGAAGCGGTGCGGGCAGCCCGCAGAGGCCGCGCGGCGGAGAACCCGGAGGCAGCTGACTGGCTCGAACGCGGCGCGCAGGAGGCAGCGCGGATGGGCGCGTTCGTCGCGGGCGCGGCGAAGGCGCTCGAGCCCGGCGCCAGGAAGCCGATGGCCGCGTGGGGCCGCATCGCGGCCGAGGCCGTGCGCCAGTGGCTGCCGCGCGACGCGCTGGCCGCCGCCGCGCCGGGCGATGACTCCCCGGCAGCCGATGTGGCGGAGGCGGAGCTGGCGGCCTACGACGACACGCTGCGGGTGCTCGACGGGTTCGCCGGCCTGCCCGCCGGCGGCAGCCAGGTGCCGCTCGAGACCTTCGAAGCGACGCTCCGGGAGGCGCTCGACGTGCCGGCAGGCCGGCACGGGAAGCTCGGCGAGGGCGTCTTCGCCGGGACCATCGAGGAGGCGGCCGGGATGGCGTTCGACCACGTCTTCCTGCTCGGGCTCGCGGAGCGGGTGTTCCCGCCGCAGCCGTCGGACGACCCGCTGCTCCCGGAGCGGCTGCGCCGCGAGCTGGACGGGGCGGTGCCCTCGGCAGCGGAGCGCGTGCTCGCCGCGCGGCGGGCGTATCTCGCGGCGGCGGCGATGGCCGGGAGCTGCACCGCGACCGCGCCGCGCGTTTCGCTCCGCGATCAGCGGCCGGCGCAGCCCTCGGCGTGGTTCTTCGAGGCGGCGGCGCGGCTGCACGGCAGCCCGGTCTACGTGCGCGACCTGGAGGCATGGCTGCGGGAGCCGGCTGACCGGCCGGGCTGGCTGACGTGCGTCGATTCGTTCGCGGCGTGGGTGCAGCGCGGGGACGCGTTCGCCGACGCGCAGGAGCGGGACCTTGCTGAGGTCGTGCGGGCCGGCTCCGCGCCCCTGGAACATCCGCTCCTGGCCGAACGGGGCGCGCTCGACGGCATCCGCGCGCGGGCCGAACGGGCGCGGGCATCAGCTGCCCCCGCGCCAGCGGCGCTGGGGCCATGGAGCGGGGAGGCGCTGCCGCTGGCGCTGGAACCCGGGTTCGAACGCTCGGCGAGCGCGCTGGAAACGCTGACGAGCTGCCCGTTCCGCTACTTCCTCGCGCACGAGCTGCGCGTGACCGAGGTCGAGCGGCCGGAAGACCTCGACGCCATCGACCCGGCCGAGCGTGGCTCGCTGGTGCACGAGGTGCTGGAGCGCTTCGTGAACGAGGTGAAGGCGCGGCGGGGCACGGACACCATTGCCGGGAAGTGGTCGGACGCGGAGCGGGCGCTGCTGATGACCATCGCGGACGAGGCGTTCGCGGGTTACGAACAGCGCGGGGTGACCGGGCGGCCGGCGAGCTGGGCCGCGACGAAGCAGCGGCTTCGGCAGGACCTCGCGCGGTTCCTCGACGAAGACGAAGCGTGGCGCGCCGGGACCGGGGCGAGCATCCGCGACGCAGAGCTGGCGTTCGGGGGGAAGGCCGGTCGACAGGTCGCGTTCGACATCGAGCCGGGGATGCGCGTCGGGTTCCGCGGGAAGGCCGACCGGGTCGATGTGTGCGATGACGGTCGGCTGGTGGTCATCGACTACAAGACCGGGAAGGCCGACCGGTACAGGCAAGCGAAGGATTCGCCGCTGGCGAAGGAGAAGGGCGGCTGGCTGCTGCAGCTGCCGATTTACGCGCTCGCGGCGCGGGAGCAGCCGGGGACGCCGGTGCGCGCGCTCTACTGGTTCATCTCTGAGGAGGGGAAGTTCGAACGGCGGGAGGTCGTGCTCGACGAAACGGCGGAGGACGAGTTCCGCACCGTGGTGCGGGAGGCGCTGCGGCTGCGGGAGAGGGGCATCTACCCGGCGGTGCCGGGGAAGCCGGCATGGGGCAGATGGGAGAACTGCGGCTTCTGCCCCTTCGACCGGGTGTGTCCGAAGCGCGACCGGGACCGGCTTTGGGAGCGGTGGAAGCAGGACGACCGGCTCGCGGAATTCCGCCGCGCGGTGCTGCGCGAAGGCGGCGACGGCGAGACGGAGGGCGAAGCATGACGCTGCCAGATGCCGCGGCGCGGGACCGGGTGACCCGGGAGACCGCCGAGACGCTGTTCGTGGAGGCGGCGGCGGGCGCGGGGAAGACGACGGCGCTGGTCGGGCGGATCGTCGCGCTGGTCGCCGGCGGGATGCCCATCGACCGTATCGCCGCGATCACGTTCACCGAGAAGGCGGCCGCCGAGCTGACCGACCGCGTGCGGGAGCGGCTCGAGCGGGCGGCGGCGGGCGACGGCGAGTATGCCGACCTCGGCCCGGAGGAGCGGGAGCGGTGCCGGGCGGCGATCGCCGGGCTCGACGGCGCGTCGTTCCAGACGATTCATGCGTTCGCGCGGAAGCTGCTGGCCGCGCACCCGGTGCAGGCGGGCCTGCCGCCGGAGTTCGACGTGCTGGATGGGACGGAGGAGGAGCTGGAACTGCGGGAGGCTGTCCGCCGGTTCCTCGATGATGTGGAGCAGAGCGACGCGACGCGGACGGCGGTGATGACCGCGTACACGCTGGGCCTGCAGCCGAGGCACCTCCGCGGCCTGGCGCGGGAGTTCGCGCGCAACTGGGACCGGCTCCGCGGCGCGACGTTCGAGCCGCCGGCTGCCGAGCCGGACTGGGAGCCGCCGCTGCGCCGCCTCCTCGACGGTGTGAACCGGGACGGGCAATCCGACAGCTTCCAACCGGCATTCGACAGGCTGCAGGAGGTCGCCGGGAGGCTGGAGCAGGCGTACGGGCAGGTCCAGGCGGCGAGCGCGGCCAAAGGGGAGGCGCGGCTGGCCGAGCTGCTGACGCTGGCCGCGCGGGTGAAGATTCCGCTGAACGCCGGCCGAAAGGGCACGTTCCGGCCAGTCGGAGAGGGGTGGGACGCCTGGCTGGCGGAGGTGCGGCGGTGGGCGCTGGAGCGGGTGTTGCCCGCGGTGCAGACGTTCGCGCTCGATTACGCAGACGAGCGGCGGCGGCGCGGCCGGCTGACGTTCCACGACCTGCTCGTGCTGACGACCGATTTGCTGCGGAAGGACGCTGAGGCGCGGCGGGCGGTGCACGGACAGTTCGGACAGGTGCTCATCGACGAGTTCCAGGACACCGACCCGCTGCAGGTCGAGCTCGCCGCGCTCATCGCAGCTGACCCCGGCCAGCCGGCGGACTGGCGGGCGACAACTGTCGCACCCGGGCGGCTGTTTTTCGTCGGCGACCCGAAGCAGTCGATCTACCGCTTCCGGCGGGCAGACATCCGCATCTACGAGCAGGCGAAGGGCGCCTTCGGGGCGCAGGAGCTGCAGCTGGTGACGAACTTCCGCTCGGCGCAGACCGTCATCACGTGGGTGAACGGGGTGTGCCGGCGGATGTTCGAAGCGCACGAGCCCCCGGTGCAGGCCGGGTGGATCGACCTCGAGGCAAGGCCGGGGGCGCCGCCCGGCGAGCCGGTCCGGGTGTTCGGCGGGCTCGTGGAGGGAGCAGGTGCGGCCGAAGTCCAGGAGCGCGAAGCCGCGGACATCGCGCTCGGCGTGCTGCAGGCGCGCGCGGAGAACTGGGGCGGGCGCGATGGCGGCACGCGCTTCGAAGACATCGCCATCCTGCTGCCGCGGCGCACCGCGCTGCCGGCGCTCGAGCGGGCGCTGGCGGACCGGGGCATCCCGTACCGCATCGAGAGCCAGTCGCTGCTGTACGCGGCGGAGGAGGTGCGGGACCTGCTGAACGTGCTGACGGCGATCGACGACCCGACGGACGAGATCGCGCTGGTGGCAGCGCTGAGATCGCCGCTGTTCGCCTGCACGGACCGGGAGCTGGCGGAGCACGCGGCGGCCGGCGGGCGGTGGTCGTACGGGAAGCCGGCGCCGGACGGGAGCCCGGAACGGGTGCGGCGGGCGATGGCGCAGCTGGCGGCGTGGCACCGGGAGCGGTGGACGCTCTCGCCGACGGGGCTCATCGAGCGGCTCATTGCGGAATCGCACCTGCTGCTGAAGGCGCTGGGCGACACGCGGCCGCGCGAGACCTGGCGGCGCTACCGGATCATCGCCGAGCAGGCGCGGGCGCTGACGGTCCGCGGCGCGGTCGCGACGCTGCGGCAGTTCACGGCGTGGCTCGAGCAGCAGCAGGACGAGGGCGTGCGGGTGAACGAGGCGATTGCACCGGAGCCGGACGACGATGCGGTGCGGGTGATGACGATCCACGCCGCGAAGGGGCTGGAGTTCCCGGTCGTGTTCGTCGCCGGGCTGGGGACGGGAACGAATCAGAGCGCGACGGCGCGGACCTGGTGGCCGCCGTACGGCGCGGGCGGCCTGCCGGAGGTGCGCTGCGGTTCGAAAGAGCAGCCGTTCGAAACGGCCGGGTTCGCCGCGGTCGAAGCCGAGGAGGAGGCGCACGAGGCGGCCGAGGCGGCGCGGCTGTTCTACGTCGCGGCGACGCGGGTGCAGCACGCGCTCGCGGTCTCGCTCTACCGGACGAAGCGGACCGACGGCGGTTCGCTGGCAGCACGGGTGGAGGCGGTGCTGGAGGGCGCGCCGGCGGAGACGTTCGTTCGCTGGCAGCCGTCAGAGCCAAACGAGATCGCGGCGGCTGGCCTCGCACCCGGCGCGCCTCCGCCCGTGCCGGCGGCCGACGACTGGCGCGAACGGCGGGACGCGGCAGCGAAGCGCGCGACCGCGCCAGTCGCAGCGGCGACGGCGATCGCCCACGCAGCCGCGCCCGGCGCGCCGGAGGAGCCGGAAGAGCCGCCGGCGACGCCGGCCGAGCCCTGGCGGAAGGGGCGCGCCGGCACGTCCATCGGTCGGGCGGTGCATGCGGTGCTGCAGGGCATCGACCTGGCGACCGGCGAGGGGCTCGAGGCGGCGGCAGCGGCGCAGGCGGAGGCCGAGGGCATCGCCGACCGGGCGGATGAGGTGGCGAGGCTCGCGCGGCACGCGCTCGAGTCAACCGCGGTGCAGGAGGCGGTCGCCAGCGGCCGGTACTGGCGCGAGGTCTACGTCGGGGCGGAACTCGGCGGGGTGCTCGTCGAGGGGTTCATCGACCTCCTGTTCGACAGCCGGGACGGGCTCGTCATCGTCGACTACAAGACGGACGGGCTGCGGGACGCGGCGGAGGTGGAGCGGGTGATGCCGCAGTACCGGCTGCAGGCGGGGGCGTATGCAGCGGCAGTCGAGCGGGCCGCGGGCCGGCCGGCAGCGCGGGCCGTGTTCGTCTTCACGGAGCCGAAACTGGAGCGGCAGGTGGATGACCTCGCCGAGGCGACATCAGAAGCGCTGGCGAAGGCGCGCGAACTGGCGGGGCTGGCAACGTCAGCCGGCGGCTGACCCACCGGTCCGCAGCAGCCACTCGACGGCGGGCTCGCGGGCCTGGAAGAACTCGACGGGGGCCGGGTGCGGGAGGTCGCCGCGGTACGCCAGCGCCTGCCGAAAGGTGCCGAAGACGAGCGGCGACGGGGCGACGACGGCGGTCCGGAACGGCCCGTGGAGCTGGACGGAGCGGGCGAAACCGGCGAGCCAGAGCACATCGGGCTCGACCCGTTCGACGCCGGAGGCGTCGAGGAGAAGGCGGCCGCGGTCGACGATGCGCCGATACCACTCCTCGCCGGGCAGGTCGACACCGAGGACGACGCCGAGGAGGCGGAATTCGATGAAGCGCTGGTGGTCGTGCAGCTGGTAGGCCATCGTCAGCCGTCCTCCCTTCGCCGGGCTGGCGGCGTCAGCCCCTCGAGGTCGAAGATGACGCCGGGGTTGAGGATGCCCGCCGGGTCGAGCGCCCGCTTGATCGCCCGCATGGCCTGAATATCGGCCGGGCCCCGGGTGAGGTTGAGCCAGCGTTTCTTCGCGACGCCGATGCCGTGCTCGGCGCTGATGGAGCCGCCGAGCGAGGCGACGAGCCGGAGGACGGCGTCGTCGGGCGTTTCGTCGTCCGGGGCGGCGCCGAGGATGTTGACGTGCAGATTGCCGTCGCCGGCGTGCCCGAAGAGGATCGGCCGGGTGCCGGGCGCGGCCTCGGCGAGGCGTGCGCGGACGAGCGCTTCGAACCCGGCGAGGCGGGAAGCGGGCAGGGTGACGTCGAGCTTGTGGGGGATGCCTTCGGCGGAGATCGCTTCGGTGTGGCGTTCGCGGTAGGCCCAGAGGCGGTCGCGGTCGGCGCGGGAGGTAGCGAAGAGGACGGAGGCCGGGTCGACGGAGGATTCGAGGGCTGCGGCAAGGGCAGGCGCGGGGTCATCAGCGCCGGCGCATTCGACGAGGAGGTAGCAGGCGTGGGGCCGGGGGAAGGGCGCCGCGAGGCGGGCGTGGCGGAGGACGAGGTCGAGGCCTTCGGGGAAGAAGACCTCGGCGGCTTCGAGGCCGGGCGCGCGGCGCCGGACCGCGCCGAGCACCTCGAGCGCGGCGGCGAGCGAGGGGAGGCCGAGGAGGGCGACGGCCCGCGCCGGCCGGGCGGGGATGAGCCGGAGCCGGACGCGGGTGACGACGGCGAGGGTGCCTTCGCTGCCGGCGAGGAGGCCGGGCAGGTCGTAGCCCGTGTTGTCTTTGAGGAGGCCGGGCAGGCGGGCGAGGACGGCGCCGTCGGCGAGGACGGCTTCGATGCCGATGACCTGGTGGCGCATCGGGCCGTAGCGGATGACGCGGACGCCGCCCGCGTTGGTGGCGACCATGCCGCCGATGGTGGCCGAGGCGCGCGAGGCGAGGTCGACGCCGACGTCCCAGCCGTGCGGGCGGACGAACTCCTGCAGCGCCTGGAGCGTCACCCCGGCGCCGGCGGTGACTTCGCCCGCGATGGGGTCGAAGTCTTCGATGCGGTCGAGCCGGCGGAGGCTGAGGACGGCTTCGCCGGCGCGGGGGATGCTGCCGCCGACGAGCCCGGTGTTGCCGCCCTGGGGCACGAGCGGGACGCCGAACTCGCGGCAGGCGGCGACGACCGCCGCGACGCCCGCGGTATCGGGCGGGCGAGCCACGAAGACCGCCTTTCCGGAGAAACGGCGGGTCCAGTCGGTTTCGTAGGAGGAGCGCAGGTCCGGGTCGTCGAAGAGGTGGCCGGGACCGCAGGCGGCGAGCAGGCGGCTGCGCAGTTCGGGGTGCACGCGCGGAGTCTACCGCGCGGGGGGCGGGTCAGTGGGAGTGCGGGCGGGTGCCGGGGCCGTGGCTGTGGCCGTGGTGGGACCAGCGGGAGCCGCCGGCGGGCGGCGCCGGGGTGCCGAGGGACTCGCGCGCGGCGCCGCGGGTGAAGGTCATCATCGGCGGGGTGAAGAGGCGCTTCGCCGGGACGCTGCACATGGGGCAGTCGGCCGGGATGTCGGAATCCTTGATGCTGCGGGAGACTTCGAATTCGAGGCCGCAGCGGTCACAGCGGTAGTCGTAGAGGGGCATACGGGGCCTCCGGAATCTTGGTGCAGTTTACCGCATCTGCAAATCCTTGCAGAATTTCGGCATGGACGGTGACACGATGAACAGCGTCATGGAAAGCGGGGCTGGCGTCGAGGCCGGGCGGCCGACGCTGGCGGTGCTGGTGCACGAGGGGTTCCCTTCGGACCTCCTCATCGACGTCGAAGAGCTGTGCCGGTCGTTTTCGGGGTTCCTCGGGGCGCCGGTAGCGCTGGCGGTGACGGGCGGCCGACCGCTGGAGGCGACGCTCGACGAGCTGAGCGGGCCGGGCAGCGGCTGGGAGGTCCGGTTCGTGGCGCCGCCGACCTCGAAGGCGGCGAGCATGAGCTCGGCGCCGTTCGTCTACCGGGAGGACGGCCGGCCGGACTGGGGTGCGATGTGGCAGGGCTTCTGCGAACTCGCGCTCTACGGCGGGCCGCCGCACCGGGGCGAGGCGGACGCGCTGCACGCGGTGGAGGCCCCGGCAGAGGTGCCGGCGAACCCGGAGTTCGACGCCATCGCAGAGATCCGGCGGGGGATTTACGAGACGACGGGCCTGTTTTCGGAGCCGGCGAGCGAGCCGGGCTGGCTGGCGGTGACCTGCCATTCGAAGAAGATGGCGGCGTGGATGGCGGCTTCGATCATCCTCGAAAACGTGGATGCGCGGTGCGAGGAGGAGCGGCTGCTGGTGCCGGCGCACCCCTCGTTCCGGCTCAAGAACGAGGTGAAGAGCGTCATCACGGTGGTCGCGAAGTGCAACCACTACTGGCAGGCGCACATCGCCGCGGGCGGCGGGGCGGAGTAGGTTCGCCGGCTACTGGCGCTGGATCTGGCCCATGACGTCGACGGCAGCGCCGCCCTGGCCGGGGGCCGGCACTTCGATGATGCGCTCGTCGACGTCGTCGTATTCGAGACGGAGCGCGCGGCAGATCATGGCGTGCATGCGGTAGGTGCCGACGGCGTAGACGAGCTCGAGGATCGCTTCGTCGGAGAGGACCTCGCGGAGGGCGCCGAAGGTGGCATCGTGGACGCGGCCGTCCTGGAGGACGAGCTCATCGGTCGCAGCGAGGATGGCGCGGTCGGCGGCATCGAAGACGTCGGCGGCCGGCCAGGCCGGGATGGCGGCGAGCTTCGCTTCCGGGATGCCGGCGGCGCGGGCGGCTTTGCAGTGCTGGGAGAAGACGAACTGGCTCTGGCCGAGGTAGCCGGTGCGGACGAGGGCGAGCTCGCGCTGGTAGGGGGTGAGCGCGCGGCGGCGGCTGTTGAGCAGCGCGAAGCCGTCCTGCGCGTGGACGAGGACATCGGGGACGAGCGCAAAGACGGTCCACCAGTTGCCGGGGGTGCCGGTGGCCGTGCCGGGCTCGGCAACGGGGTCGCGGTCGCCGAAGAGGCGCTGGTAGGCGGCGAGGGCTTCGGGGGAAGCCTCGGCGCGGGGAACCTGGCGGAGGCGGGGCATCGGGACGACCTCGGGCGGGACTTCCGGGGGACCGGGGCGCGGGGATTGTAGCGGACGGCGGGATGCTGACACCTGCGTGTCAGCACGCCTACCGGCGGCAGACGCATCCCTTTGGCCGGGAGGTCTACGATCGGTGCGGCGCCATTCTCACCGGGCGCTGGAGGAGCATGTGCTGGCGATCGAAGCGACGGGACTCACGAAGCACTTCGGACCCACCATCCGGGCGGTCGACGGCATCGACCTGCGGGTCGAGGAGGGGCAGATTTTCGGGTTCCTCGGGCAGAACGGGTCGGGCAAGACGACGACCGTGCGGATGCTGGCGACGCTGACGCGGCCGACGGCGGGGACGGCGCGGGTGGCAGGGGTCGATGTGCTGGCGAACCCGGCGGAGGTGCGCCGGCGCGTCGGGGTGGCGCTGCAGGAAGTGGGGCTCGACGAGCTGCAGACGGGACGGGAGCTGCTGGAGCTGCAGGGGCGGCTCTTCGGCCAGTCGGCGAGGGAGGCGCGGGAGCGGGCCGCGCACCTGCTCGAGGTCGTCGGGCTCGCGGACGTCGCCGACCGGCCGATCCGGGGGTACTCGGGCGGGACGAAGCGGCGGCTGGATCTCGCGTGCGCGCTGGTGCACGGCCCGCGCGTGGTGTTCCTCGATGAGCCGACGACGGGACTCGACCCGGTGTCGCGCGATGCCGTCTGGCGGTACATCGAGGAGCTGAACCGGGGGCAGGGCGTGACGGTCTTCCTCACGACGCAGTACCTCGAGGAGGCGGACCGGCTGGCGGACACCGTCGCGATCATGGACCAGGGAAAGATCGTGGCGCAGGGGCCGCCCGGCGAGCTGAAGGCGAGCATCGGGACCGACAGCATCATGCTCACGTTCGAGGCGGAGGAGGCGGCGGCCCGCGCGGCGGCGGTGCTCGGGCAGTTCGAGGGCGTGCAGCGCGTGCTCACGTCCGGGCAGGAGGTGGCGGTCTACCTCCACGACGGCGCTTCGGCGGTGGCGGCGATCGTGCGGCTGCTCGACGAAGCGGGCGCGCCGACGCAGACCCTGGTGCTCAAGCAGCCGACGCTCGACGACGTCTTCCTGCAGGTCACGGGGCATCACCTCGATGTCGAAGATGCGCGGCCGGCCGCGCCATCGTCCGGGAGGAACGCATGAACGGGATCACGGCGACATGGCTGCTCACGGTCCGGGCCTTCCGGGAGTCGCTGAAGCAGCCGGCGAACGAGCTGCCGAACGCCTTCATTCCGCTGTTCTTTTATGTCGTGACAGTCGGCGCGATCGGGTCGGTCGCGCAGAACGCCTTCGGGGTCGCGGACTACAAAGGGTTCCAGCTCCCGGTGGCCGTGCTGCAGGGCGCGGCGGGCGTCGCGAGCGGCGCCGGGCTGGCGATGACGCTAGACATCCAGTCGGGATACTTCGAGAAGCTGGCGCTGACCTCGACGCCGCGGCTGGCGATCGTGCTCGGGCGGATGCTGGCGGACGCCATCAAGGCGGTCATCCTCGCGGGGGCGATCATCGTGCTCGCGCTGCTGTACGGGTCGGAATTCAAGACGGGCATCCCCGGGATGGCGGTGCTGATGGCGGCGACGTTCGGGTTCGCGCTGGCGTACTCGGGGATCGGGGTAGCGATCGCGCTGAAGACCGGGAGCCCGCAGGCAGCGCAGGCGGGCTTCATCGTCTTCTTCCCGCTGCTGTTCCTCGCGCCGACGTTCGCGCCGATCGAGGTGTTCGCGGCGTGGCTGGAGGCGGTGGCGCGGGTGAACCCCGTCACGTACATCCTGCTGGGGATGCGGTCGCTGGTGACCGAGGGGTGGGACGCGGCGGCGCTGGCGAAGGGCGGCGTGGCGGTGCTCGCCATCGGGGCGGTGACGCTCACGCTCACGCTGCTGGCGCTGCGGTCGCGGGTGCGGCAGTAGGACCCGGGGGCTTCGCTGGCTGGCCGTCCGGATAGTTGACCGGTGCGGGGGCGGTCCGTAGGTTCGGGGCACCATGCCGGGGCCGCCCCGCGGCGGACCATGCCCGGCGACGAAGGAGAGGTTCGCGCGCGCCATGGCCTATACGAAGCCGATACCCGAGCCCGACCCCGTGAACCGCGTGTTCTGGGAGGGGGCGAAGGCGGGGAAGCTGATGCTGCCCCGCTGCACGACCTGCAACCGGGTGCACTGGTACCCGCGGCTGCTCTGCCCGTTCTGCCATTCGCGGGAGCTGGAGTGGGTGGAAGGGAGCGGCGAGGGCCGCATCCACACGTTCGCGGTCCAGCACCGGGCGTTCGGCGGCTGGGCCGAGGAGGTGCCGTTCGTGACGGCGTACATCGACCTGAAGGAAGGTGACCGGATGTTCACGGTGCTGCGAGGCGTCGACCCGACGAAACCGGAGAGCATCCGGATCGGCGCGAAGGTTCGCGTGGAGTTCGAGCAGGCCAGCGACGAGGTGAGCATCCCGTTCTGGCGCGTGGTGGAGGAGTAGCGATGCCCGGCGAACTTTCCCGCGCGGCGGCGATCATCGGGGCCGCGGAGGCGAACGAGATCGGCTACCCGGCGACCCCGAAGACGGCGCTCCAGCTCCACATCGAAGCGATCAAGAACGTCAGCGAGCAAACGGGCATCCCGATTTCGCGCATCGACGGCGTGTTCAGCGCGGGCTGGTCCTCCCAGCTGGCGGAGCACCTCGGGCTGCACCCGAAGTACATCGACACGACGTCGGTGGGCGGGTGCTCGTTCGAGATGCACGTCCACCACGCGCTGGCGGCGATCCACGCCGGGATCATCGAAGTGGCGCTCATCAGCCACGGCGAGAACGGCTGGTCGGCGCGGGCGACCGGGGGCCGGGGGACGGGACGGCCGCGGGGCGCGCCGGACCCGTGGGACCCGGGCCAGCAGTTCCAGCAGATTTACGGGGTCTCGGGCGCCCCGTCGAACTACGCGCACGCGATGACGCGGCACAACCACCGGTTCGGTTCGACGCCGGAGGACTTCGCGCACATCGCGGTGGTGACGCGGCAGTGGGCGATGCTGAACCCGCGGGCGATCATGTTCTCGAAGGAGACGAACCCGGGCGGCGGGCCGATCACGGTGGAGGACGTGCAGAACTCGCGGGTGGTGGCGTGGCCGCTCACGCTGCTGCACTGCTGCCTCGTGACCGACTACGGCGGGGCGGTGCTGGTGGCGAGCCCGGAAGTTGCCCGGAGCGTGAAGACGAAGCCGGTGTGGATCGCCGGCGCGGGCGAGAGCATGGGCCATGCGAACATGCTCGAGATGGAGGACTTCACGGCGACCTCGGCGGCGGCCTCGGCGGCGGCGGCCTACCGGATGGCGGGGATGGGGCCGGAGGACATGGAGATGGCGATGATCTACGACTCGTTCACGATCACCGCCGGGATCACGGCCGAGATGCTCGGCCTCGCGCCGCGGGGCGAAGGCTTCCTGCTCTGGAAGGACGGCCGGGCGGCGCCGGGCGGCAAGTTCCCCATCAACACGAACGGCGGCGGACTGTCGTTCAACCATTCGGGCATGTACGGGATGCAGCTGCTGGTCGAGGCGTACCGGCAGCTCTCGCGGACGGCCGAGGACGGCGTGACGGGGCTGCCCGGGAAGCAGGTGGATGCCCGCTCCTGCATCGTGAACGGGACGGGCGGGAGCCTGTCGACCACGGGGACGCTCATCCTCGTCGCGGACTGAGCCCGGCAATCCGAGTTTCGTTTCCATCGACCGGCCCGTCCCCCTCGCGGGGGCGGGCCGGTCGGTTTCGGTGCGGCGTCAGGCGCGGGCGCGGAGGGCCGGGCGGCTGCCGGTGACGCCGGCCGCTTCGAGGTCGCGGATGGCCGCGGCGTCGAGGCCGAGGCTAGCGAGCACCCCGGCGGTGTGCTCGCCGAGCCGGGGCGCCGGCCCCTGGGCAGCAAGGTACTGGCCGCCGCTGCGGATGGCGAGGGCGGGATAGAGGTGGAAACCGACCGGCTCGCGCTCTTCGCCGACCCAGAAGCCCGGGCCGTCGAGCGGCGCGAAGGTGAGGAGGTCGGCTTCGGTGTGCACCGGCGCGGCCGGGACGCCGCGGGCGAGGAGGAGCTCGGCGGTTTCCGCCGCGGGGCGGGCAGCCGTCCAGCCCGCGAGCGCGGCATCGATGGCGTCGCAGCGCGCTTCGCGGGCGGCGGCGTCGGCGAGGGCGGGGTCGGCGAGCGGGCCGCCGACGAGGTCCGCGAGGGCGGCCCATTGCGCCGGGGTCTCGACCTCGATGGCGACCCAGCTGTCGTCGCCGGCGGCGGGGTAGACGCCGGAGGGGGTGTGCCCGGGGCGGCGGTTGCCGCGGCGGCGGGGGAGTTCGCCGGTGCGCTGGAACTCGATGAGCGCTTCGGAGACGAGGGGCAGGAAGCCTTCGAGCTGGGCGCATTCGAGCAGGCGGCCGCGGCCGTCGTGCTCGCGGGCACGGAGGGCGGAGAGGACGGCAAGGGAGCCGATGAGGCCGGAGACCGGGTCGCCGCAGGCGTTCGCGAGCATGGTGGGCGGGCCCCCTTCGTAGCCGACGAGGCTGGAGAGCCCGGACATGCCTTCGATGGTGTTGCCGAAGCCGACGTAGCCGGCTTCGGGGCCGGTGGAGCCGAAGGCGGGCTGCCGGAGCATGACGAGGCGGGGGTTGCGCGCAGCGAGCACCTCCCAGCCGAGGCCGAGCCGTTCGAGGACGCCGGCGGCGAAGTTCTCGATGACGACGTCGGCGGAGCTGATGAGTTCGAGGGCAAGGTCACGGCCCGTCGGGTGAGCGAGGTCGAGCGTGATCCCGCGCTTGCCGCGGTTGACGGCGTTGAAGACGTGGGAGCGTTCGTGGAGTTCGAGCCCGGGGTCGTCGCCGGGCGGGCGGGAGCCGCGCCACCAGTCGAAGTGGGTGTGGCTTTCGATTTTGATGACGTCGGCGCCGAGGGCGGCGAGGACGTGGCCGACGAGCGGGCCGGCCCAGCCCATGGAGAGGTCGACGACGCGGAGCGCGCCGGGCCGCCACGGGCCGGCTGCGGCCCCGGCGGATTCCGGCGCGGGGCCGGCTTCGGCGACGACCCGGGCCGGCGGGCCGGGCACGCGGTAGCGCCGGCCCGAGGGCGTTTCGGCGGTGCGCCACGCCTCCCGGGCGGCCAGCTGGGGGGATGCGAGCACCTCGTCAACGGTCGGCAGGGCGGCGGCGCAGACGCGGTGCTGCTGGAGGAGGTGGTAGAGCTCCCAGCGGGTATGGCGGGCGAGCCACGGGAGCAGGTACGCGTCGAGGTCGCGGATGTTCGCGGCGCGGTCGGCGGGGGAGGCGAAGCGGGGGTCGTCGACGAGTTCGGGGTGGCCGCAGAGCTGCGCGAGGGTGACCCACATGCCGTGGAGCGCGGCGTGGATGCCGATGAAGCCATCGGCGCAGGGCAGGGTGACGATGGTCGGCTGGGTCGGAGCGTACCGTTCGGCGACGCGTCCGCGGAGGCGGCCGAAATACTGGAACGCGACCGCGTCGTAGATGGTCGTAGCGGCGAGGGCGGCCGCGACGGGCACGTCGAGGAGGCCGGGCCCGCGGCTGGCGAAGGCTACGGTTGCAAGCGCGGCCCAGAGGCCGGCGACGAAGAGGTCCTGCGCGCCGGGAGGCGCGAGCGGTTCGCGGGCCGGGTCGCCGACCTGGTGCATCCAGCCGCCCGCGGCGTAGCGGGTGAGCGAGGTGGAGGGCGCGCGCTCCCACGGGGTATCGAGCCCGAAGGGGGTGATCCAGGCGACGAGGTGGCCGCGGGCGAGGGCTTCGAGCCGGGCGCGGGCGGCGTCCGTCACGGGCGCGTCGGTGATGAGGAGGTCGCCGGGCCGGGGGTCGAGCCGGGGGTCGGGGTCGACGGCGGCGCCCGGAGCGAGGAACGCGCCAAGGCCTTCCGGGTCGAGGGCCGTGACGTGGCGGACCTCCGCGCCGAACTGGCCGAGGAGCCACGCCGCATACGCGGCGGCGGGGGTGTGGGAGACGGCGCAGACGCGCAGGCCGGCGAGCAGCTCCATGGCGCGCGGATGATAGCGCAGCCGCCGGTGCGCCGTGCGGGGGGCGTAGAATCCGGCGCCAGAGGCAGACGCAGGCAGGGGGTGCTTCGATGACGCAGTCGAACGAGACGTGGCTGCCGGAGGTGGAGGAGATCCGGCGGCGGGAGCAGCTGGCCTACGGCATGGGCGGGCCGGAGAACATCGAACGGCAGCACGCGGGCGGCAAGCTCACGGTGCGGGAGCGGATCGCGAAGCTCGTCGACCCGGGCAGCTTCGCGGAGGTCGGCACGCTCGCGGGCAAAGCGGAGTACGACGAGGACGGGAACCTCGTGAGCTTCCGGCCGGCGAACTTCGTGGCCGGCATGGCGCGGATCGGCGGGCGGCGGGTGGTCGTCGGCGGCGACGACTTCACCGTGCGGGGCGGCGCGGCGGACGCCGCCATCGCGGGGAAGCAGGTGTACGCCGAACGGATGGCGCGGGAGCTGAAGGTGCCGATCGTCCGGCTGGTCGACGGCACCGGCGGGGGCGGGAGCGTGCGCACGCAGGGGACACAGGGGCACACCTACATCCCGGCGAACCCGGGCTGGGACACGGTCATCGCGAACCTCTCGGAGGTGCCGGTGGTCGCGGCCGCGCTCGGGAGCGTGGCGGGGCTCGGCGCCGCGCGGGTGGTCACCTCGCACTTCAGCGTCATGGTGAAGGGCACGTCGCAGGTGTTCGTCGCCGGGCCGCCCGTGGTGGAGGCGGGGATGGGCGAGGCGGTGACGAAGGAAGAGCTCGGCGGCTGGGAGATTCACTGGCGGAACGGCGTGGTGGACAACCTCGCGGAGAGCGAGGAGGAGGCGTTCGACCAAATCCGGCGGTTCCTTTCGTACCTGCCGCAGAACGCGTGGGAGCAGCCGGCGCGTGCGGAGCCGACCGACGACCCGCAGCGGCGGGATGAGTGGCTGATCGGGGCCATCCCAAAGAACCGGCGGCGGCCGTACCGGGTGCGGCAGATCATCGGGAGCGTGTTCGACCGGGAGTCGTTCTTCGAAATCGGCGCGGGCTGGGGCCAGAGCGTGGTGACCGGCTTCGCGCGGCTCGACGGCTACCCGGTGGGCGTGGTGGCGAACGACCCGTATCACTACGGCGGCGGGCTGACGGCGCAGGGAAGCGAGAAGCTGGCCCGATTCGTCGACCTCTGCGACACGTTCCACCTGCCCTGCGTGAATCTGGTGGACCAGCCGGGTTTCGTCATCGGGACGTGGGGGGAGAAGGCGGCGACCATCCGGAAGGGGGCGCTCGCGCTGGCGGCGGTCTTCCAGGCGAAGGTGCCGTGGGTGACGGTCATCTTGCGGCGGGTGTACGGGGTCGCGGGGGCGGGCCACGCGAACACCGCGGGGCTGAACCTGCGGTACGCGTGGCCGAGCGCGGACTGGGGTTCGCTGCCGCTGGAGGGCGGGATCGAGGCGGCGTACAAACGGGACCTCGCGGCGGCCGAGGACCCGGACGCGCTGCGGGCGGAGCTGATGGCGAAGCTCGGCGCGGTGCGGTCGCCGCTGCGGACGGCGCACGCCTTCGGGGTGGAGCATCTCATCGACCCGCGGGACACGCGGCCGATCCTGTGCGACTGGGTGGAGCAGGCGTACGCGGTTGAGCGGCATCAGCTGGGGCCGCGGCTGCGGGGTCACCGGCCGTGAGGCGCGGCGGCGCATTGCGGGAATTTTCGGCCCGGGCGGGCGCGCGGGGGATGGTTCGCGCCATGGGGATGTAAGGAAATCCCGGGTGCCGGAATCTTGACACTCCGGGTAGAGTTACGGAGTGCCCCCGCGCGCCGGGAACACGGCAACGGCGAGCGGACGTCTTCGAGAAGCAGGAGGTGTGCACATGCGAGCGACGAGCGCGATGAGTCATCCTGCGCGCCGGAACCTGCTGCTGGTGCTGGCCGTGCTGGCGGGGTTGCACAAGGAGCTGGTGCTCAGCGCGTTCGACCCGCAGGCGGCGCAGGCGCAGGGCTACCGCACGGGCCTGCTCGACGC
>NZ_JANZZD010000028.1:0-30728 GCF_026419595.1 Tepidiforma sp.
GCAGTATTCGTTCCAGACCGCGAGCTCGAGCGTGACCGAGGGGAACAGCGGCACGCAGGGCGTCAACGTCGCGGTGGTGCGGAACGGTTCGACCGCGGGGACCGACAGCGTGACCTGCAAGCTGGCGGCGTCGCCGGGCACGGCGACCGGCGGCGTCGACTACTCGTTCACGAACCAGACCATCACCTTCAACCCCACAGAGACGGGGCCGAAGAACTGCCATGTGACCATCGTCGGCGACACGTCGACGGAAATGAACGAGACGATCGTGCTGGAGCTCGGGACGCCGATAACGGGCTTCACCGGCGGCGCGGGTTCGATCACCCAGCACACGATCACGATCGTCGATGACGATGGGCCGGGGACCTTGCAGTTCGCACAGGCGACCTACAGCGTGAGCGAAGGCGCGGGCACCGCGAGCATCGCCGTGACGCGGACGGGCGGCAGCACGGGGGCCGCGAGCGTGCAGTGCAGCACCATCACCGGCGGGACGGCAACGGCCGGGTCAGACTACACGGCGGTCGCATCGCAGACGCTGAACTGGGGCAGCGGCGACAGCACGACGCAGTTCTGCACTATCCCGATTCTGCAGGACACGCTGGTCGAGGGGCCGGAGACGGTCATCCTGCAGCTGAGCGGGGCGACCGGCGCGGCGCTCGGTTCGCCGGCAACGGCCACGCTGACGATCCTCGACGACGATGGGACGGGGAGCATCCAGTTCACTTCGGCGACCTACACGGGCAGCGAAGCCGGCGGCGCGATCACGATCACGGTCTCGCGGACCGGCGGCACCACCGGCGCGGTGACGGTCGACTACGCGACGGTTGCGGGCGGGACGGCGACGTTCGGGCTCGACTTCGTCGCTGCGAGCGGCACGCTGACCTGGGCGAACGGCGAGGGCGGCAACAAGTCGTTCACCGTGACGCCCGTGCCGGACACGTTCATCGAGGGGCCGGAAACGGTCATCCTGCAGCTCAGCAACCCGACGGGCGGCGCCGTCCTCGGGACCCCGTCGACGGCGACGCTGACGATTACCGATTCGACGAACATCCCGGTCATCACGTCCATCGTGCCGGGCGCGGGCCCGGTCGCGGGCGGGACGCCGGTCACGATCACCGGGCAGAACTTCACCGGCGCGACGTCGGTCACGTTCAACGGCGTGCCGTGCACGTCGCTGGTAGTGGTGAGCGCGACGACGATCACGTGCGTGACGCCGCCGAATCCGGCCGGCGTGGCCGAAGTGGTCGTCACGACCCCGAACGGGCAGAACGTCACGACCGGGACAGCGAACGACTTCATCTACACAGCGGGGCCGACGGTGACGGCGATCAGCCCGACGCAGGGCCTCTGCAACGGCGCGACGGTCGTGACCGTGACGGGGACCGGGTTCACGTCGAGCGGCATGACGGTGGCCTTCGGGACCGTGCAGGCGACGTTCACCTACCTCTCGCCGACGCAGCTGGTGGCGGTCGCGCCGGTGCAGCCGGCGGGCACCTACGACGTCCGGGTGACGACGCCCGGCGGCACGAGCCCGAACACCGTCGCGGACGACTTCACCTGCACGGGGTCGCCGGCGCCGACGGTGACGAGCGTGAGCCCGGCCAGCGGCCCGACCGGGACGACGGTGACGATCACCGGCACGAACTTCACCGGCGCGACCGCGGTGACCTTCGGGACCACGGCCGCAACGTTCACGGTGGTCAACAGCACGACGATCACGGCGACGGTGCCCGCGGGGCTGGCCGCCGGGACGTACGACGTGCGGGTCACGACGCCGGCCGGCACGAGCGCCAACACGGCGGCGGACAACTTCACCGTGACCTCGGCGGGGACGATCACCTACACGCTCTACCGGACCTTCACGCTCATCGTCTGGACGGGCGCGGACAACAAGCCGATCAGCCAGGCGATCGGCGGGACGCAGGCCGGCACGACGAACATCTCGGCGCAGGTCGGGGCCGTGTGGCTGTTCAACCCGCAAACGCAGTCGTGGGGCGGCTACTTCCCGGGCACCGAGAACCTGCCGGGGGCGAACGACTTCACGACGTTCCGCACCGGGACGGCGTACTTCATCGCCCTGCGGCCGACGGCGCCCGCAAGCGTGACCTGGGTCGCGCCGGCGAACTGACCTCCGTCCCCGGGGCGGGGCAGCGCTGAAGAAAAAGGGGCCGAATCGGCCCCTTTTTCGCTTCGCAGGCGCTCAGGAGGCTCCCGGCGCTGCTATAGTTGCGCCCGATTCCAGCAATCGGAGGCGCAGATATGGGGAGCTGGCGCAGGCTCCACGAGAGCGAAGAGGGACACGTCACGTCGGCCGTCGGCGCGCTCATCGCCGGGGCGGGCGCGGTGCTGGTCGGCATCGGCGCGGCGAACGACACGGGGTGGCTGGCGGTGGCCGGGGGCATCCTCGCGGGCGCCGGGATCCTCGGGTGGGAGGTGCTCCGGCACTACAGCATCGACCAGAAGCTGATGGCGCGGCTCGACCGCCTGGAGAGCAAGGGAGAGTAGGACGATGGGCATGCTGAGCCCCTACCGCGTGCTCGACCTGACCGATGAACGGGCCGCGCTCGGCCCGATGATGCTCGCGAATCTCGGCGCGGAGGTCATCCGCATCGAGCCGCCCGGGTTCGAACCGGAGCCCGGGAACGCGCTGCGCTACGCGGTCTACAACCGCGGCAAGCAGCGGGTGGGCCTCGACCTCGATACGGAGGAGGGGCGGAACCGGTTCTTCGACCTCGTGCGCGGGGCGGATTTCGTGTTCGAGAATGCGGGGCCGGGCGCGATGGCCGCGCGGGGGCTCGGGCACGAGGTGCTGCTCGGCATCAACCCGCGGCTGGTGTACGTGGCGCTGAGCCCGTTCGGGCAGGACGGGCCGTATGCCGACTTTCGCGCGCCCGACCTCGTGCTCGCGGCGATGGGCGGGATGATGGCGCTCAACGGCGACCCCGACCGGCCGCCGGTGCGCGTGACGGTGCCGCAATGCTGGCTCCACGGCGCGGCGGAGAGCGCGGTCGGCGCGATGGTGGCGCACCACCTGCGGGAGCGGACGGGCGTCGGCCGATTCGTCGACGTCTCGGTGCAGGCCGCGGTCTTCTGGACGGGGCTGCAGGCGATGATCGCGCACGCCATCCAGGGGCGGGACTTCGAACGGGCCGGGACGGCGCTCCAGCTCGGCACGATCACGCTGCCGATGGTCTACCGGGCGAAGGACGGCGAGGTGGTAGTGCTCGGGAACGGGGCAACACTCAAGCCGATGATGGCGTGGCTGGTGCGGGACGGCATCGTGCCGGAGGAGTGGCTGGAAGGCGAGGAGTGGGCCCGCTACGACGTGAAGGTGCTCGCCGGCGAGCCGCTGAAGTACGGCTACGAGGAGGTGCTCGAGAAGCTCCAGCAGTGGATCGAAACCAGGACCAAGAAGGAGCTCCTCGAGATTGGGCTGGCCTCCGGGGTGACCTTCGCGCCGGTGACGACCGTGCCGGAGATCCTCGACTTCGTGCACCTGCAGGTCCGGGAGTACTGGCGCGACCTCGAAGTGCGGCCGGGCGTGGTGGTGAAGGCGCCGGGCCCGTGGGTGCGGGCGATGTGCGGCCCGCTGGAGTTCGGGAGCAAGGTCGAACCGCAGGGCGAACCCCCGCCGCGCGAACCGCGCCAGGTGCCCGGCGGCGAACCGGAAGGGACGCTGCCGTTCGCCGGGCTGAAGGTCGCGGATTTCTCGTGGATCGGCGTGGGGCCGATCACCGGGAAGTACCTCGCGGACCACGGGGCGGACGTCATCCGCATCGAGACCTCGAACCCGCCGGACCGGCTGCGCGTGGGCGGGCCGTTCAAGGACGGCGTCTTCGGGCCGAACCGGAGCCAGTTCTTCGGGGCCTTCAACACCTCGAAGCGGTCGATTGCGCTCAACCTGAAGACGGAAGAAGGGCGTGAAATCGCGCGGAAGCTCATCGCCTGGGCGGATGTGGTGCTGGAATCGTTCACGCCGGGCACGATGGCGGACCTTGGGCTGGATTACGAGGCGGCGAAGGCGCTGAACCCGGACGTCATCTACGTCTCGACGTGCCTGATGGGGCAGACGGGGCCAGGGGCGAAGCTGGCGGGCTACGGCAACCACGCGGCGGCCATCTCCGGCTTCTACGAGGTGACGGGCTGGGACGACCGGCCGCCTTCGGGTCCATTCACGGCGTACACGGACACGATTGCGCCGCGGTTCCTCGCGACGTCCGTGATGGCGGCGATCGATCGCTGGAAGCGGACCGGCGAGGGCTGCCGCATCGAGCAGGCGCAGATGGAGGCGGCCCTGCACTTCCTCGCCACCGAGCTCGTCGAGTACCAGGTGAACGGCCGGGTGCCCCGGCGGGCCGGGAACGAGGACCGGGAGATGGCGCCGCACGGCGCGTACCCGGTCGCGGGGCACGACGAATGGATCGCCATCGCGGTCGAGGACGACGCGATGTGGGAGCGGCTGGCGGGCGTCATCGGCGAAGCGTGGGCGGCCGCCCCGGCGCTGAAGACGGCCGACGGACGGCGCGCGCGGAAGGAGGAGGTCGACGCGAAGCTGGCCGCGTGGACGGCCGGCCAGGATGGCCTCGACCTGATGCGGCGGCTGCAGGCTGCCGGCGTCGCGGCCGGGTTCGTGCAGCGGTCGAGCGACCTGCTCTGCGACCCGCAGCTGGCGCACCGGGAGTTTTTCCACCCGCTGGTGCACCCGGAGATGGGCGAGGTGCCGTACGAGGGACACCAGTTCATCGTGAGCGGCTACCGGAGCGGGCCGCGGCGGCCGGCGCCGTGCCTCGGCGAGCATTCGATGGAGGTGCTGCTCGAGGTGCTCGGGCTGGAAGCGGACGAGGTGGCGCGGCTGGCGGCCGGCATCGGGTGAGTTTCGCTATGCCCGCCCGAGCATATTGCGGGCGTTCGTGAAACCGGCAACGATGCAGGGCGCAGCACGGCGCAACCAGCGCCAGGGAGGCAAAGGGAGTTGACGACAGCAACGGCGACCAATGGCGCCCTCGCGGAGAAGGGCTACAACGGGAAGATGCTGAACGTGAATCTCACCACGGGTGAGATCACGGTCGAATACCCGGACGAATCGCTGTACCGGCAGTACCTCGGCGGGTACGGCATCGGCGCGCGGATGCTCTGGGACCGCGTGCCGAAGGGTGCGGACCCGCTCGGCCCGGAGAACATGCTCGGCATGTTCGCGGGGCTGCTGACGGGCACGCCGCTCTTCGGGCAGCGGTGGCAGGTGGTCTGCAAGAGCCCGCTCACCGGCGGCTGGGGCGATGCCAACTGCGGCGGCGACTTCGGCGGCGTGCTGAAGCTCGCCGGCTGGGACGGCATCATGTTCTTCGGCAAGGCCGAGAAGCCGGTCTACCTGCTCATCGACAACGACAAGTTCGAGCTGCGCGACGCGAGCGACCTCTGGGGCCAGGGCGCCATCGAGAACGAGAAGGTGCTGAAGGACCGGCACGGCAAGCGAGCGAGCGTGGCGAACATCGGCCCGGCGGGCGAGACCCTCTCGCTCATCAGCGGCGTGTGCAACGACCACGGCCGGCTGGCGGCCCGCTCTGGCGTCGGCGCCGTGATGGGCTCGAAGAAGCTGAAGGCGGTCGTCGTGCTGGCCGAGCGGAAGGTCATCAGCCAGACGCCGGAGACGACGAAGCTGCTCCGGGAGAACCTCGACCAGTTCGTGAAGCCGCTGCGGGACTTCTTCCACAACTTCGGGACGACGGGCATCACGGCGATGTCGGCCCTCAACGGCGATAGCCCGGTGAAGAACTGGGGCGGCGTGGGCATCATCGATTTCCCGATCGCGCAGCAGATCGACGGCGGCTCGCAGATCAACCCGCGGATGGAGAAGTCGTACGGCTGCTGGCGGTGCCCGATGGCGTGCGGCGCCGAATCGAAAGAGTCGACGAACCCGAAGTACCCGTACCCGCACCACACGCACCGGCCGGAGTACGAGGCGATGGCAGCCTTCGGCACGATGAACCTCGTGGCCGACCCGGACGCGCTGATCTACGCGAACCACCTGTGCAACGAGTACGGGTTCGACGTCATCAGCGCCGGCGGCGCCATCTCGATGGCGATCGAGTGCTACGAGAACGGCATCATCACGAAGGAAGACACCGAGGGCATCGAGCTCCGGTGGGGCGATGCGGACGCGATGATCGCGTTCCTGAAGGCGATGGGCGAGCGCAAGGGCATCGCGGCGGTGTTCGCCGACGGCGTGAAGGTCGCGGCCGAAAAGATCGGGCGCGGGGCCGAGAAGTATGCGATGCACATCGGCGGCCAGGAGCTGCCGATGCACGACCCGAAGCTCCAGCCCGAGTACCACACGACCTACAAGCTCGACCCGACGCCGGCGCGCCACACCCAGTACGAGGGGAACAAGCGGCTCGGGAAGATTCCGCCGGCGCCGGCCGACAACAAGGTCTACACCGGCCGCGGCGAGCACCACAAGGCCGCGAGCGAGTACATGCACGTGGTGAACGCCGGCGGCATGTGCCAGTTCGTGATGATGGCGGCGAACACCGCCAACATCCCGACGTGGTTCAACTCCGTGACCGGCTGGGACATGGACCTCAACGAGATGATGCAGATCGGCGAGCGCATCGCGAACCTGCGCATGGCGTACGAGGTGCGCGAGGGCGGCAACCCGCGGAAGCGGCACGTGCCGCCGCGGGTCACGGGTGAATCGACCGAGGCGACGCACGCCGGTCCGCTGCAGGGCATCAAGCTCGATACCGAGACGCTCGAAGTCGAGTTCCTGAAGGCCTGCGACTGGGACACGGAGACCTGCAAGCCCTCGAAGGCGAAGCTCGAATCGCTCGGCCTGCAGGACGTCGCCGCCGCGCTGCACGCGTAATTTCCGGCCTGCCGGCCGTTCCTGCGCGCCCCTCCCGGGATCCGGGAGGGGCGCGCTGCGTATGGAGGAGGGAAACGGCGGCCGGCCCAGGCGGCCATGCTTTACCGCCATTTGCGGCGCGATGCTTCAGGGTAGGTGGCACGGGCCCGCGATGGCCCCCAACTCCCGGAGGTAGCGCGTGACCGGTTGGCAGGACGAATCGCGGCAGGAGGCGGCGGCCCGGGCGCATGCCGTGTTCGAAGCGGCGATGTTCGAAATCAAGCGGGTGATCGTCGGGCAGGAGCAGATGCTGGAGCGAGTGCTCGTGGCGCTGCTGGCGAACGGCCACCTGCTCATCGAAGGCGTGCCCGGGCTGGCCAAGACGCTCACCGTCAAGACGGTGGCGGATGTGCTCGGCGGGACGTTCCACCGGGTGCAGTTCACGCCGGACCTCGTGCCGGGCGACCTCGTGGGCACGCGCATCTACCGGCCGGATACCGGCCAGTTCGTGGCCGAAAAGGGCCCGGTGTTCTGCAACATCCTGCTGGCGGACGAGATCAACCGCGCACCGGCGAAGGTCCAATCGGCGCTGCTGGAGGTGATGCAGGAGCGGCAGGTGACGATCGGGCTCGAGACGTTCCGCGTACCGCACCCGTTCCTCGTGATGGCGACGCAGAACCCGATCGAATCGGAGGGCACCTACCCGCTGCCGGAGGCGCAGGTCGACCGGTTCATGATGAAGGTGATCGTGGACTACCCGGCGCAGGCGGAGGAGCTGGCAATCGTGCAGCGGTCGCTGGCGCCGGTCGGCAGCGTGAAGCAGGTGCTGCCGGTGGAGGAGCTCGCGCGGTTCCAGGCGCTCACCGCCGAGGTGTACGTCGACCGCGCGGTGGCGGAGTACGCGGTGGCGCTGGCGGATGCAACGCGGCACCCGGAGCGGTACGGGCTGGTTCGCCACAAGGAGCACATCGCGTTCGGGTCGAGCCCGCGCGGGAGCATCAACCTCGTGCACGCCGCGCGGGCGGTGGCGCTGCTGCGGGGGCGGGCGTACGTGCTGCCGGGGGATGTGTTCGACCTCGCGCGGGACGTGCTGCGCCACCGGATGGTGCTGACGTACCAGGCGCTGGCCGAGGGGGTGACGCCAGACCAGATCCTCGACGGGATTCTCGCTGCGGTGCCGGTGCCGCGCATCGAACTGGCGGCCGAGGCGTCCGCGTGAGTGCGCTGCTCGCCCGGCGGCCGACGCCGGACGCCCCGGGGCCAGGGCCGATGCCCGAAGCGGTGCTGCGGGCGCTCGACATCACGGTCGGGCGGCGGGTGAGCAGCCTGCTCGCGGGCGACTTCCGCTCGCACGGGCTCGGGACCGGCACGGAGCTGGCCCAGGTGCGGGAATACGTGCCGGGGGACGACGTGCGGCGGATCGACTGGAACGTGACGGCCCGGACGCTCGTCCCCCACGTCCGGGAATTCGTGGCGGAGCGGGTGCTGACGACGTGGCTGGTGCTCGATGCTTCGGCCTCGATGCTGTTCGGGACGGCGGACCGGCGGAAGTACGACGTGGCGGAGGGGGTGGCGCTGGCCGCGGGCCACGTGGCGACCCGGCACGGGAACGCGCTCGGCGTCTACCTGTTCGACGGCGAACGGGAGCGGCTGATGCGGCCGGCGCAGGGGCGGGCCGGGCTGCTCGCGCTGCTGCTGGCGCTGCGGCTCCAGCCGCCGGCGGGCGGGGCGGCGGCCTCGCTCGGCCGGGCGCTGCAGCGGGTCGACCGGCTGGCCGGGCGCGGACGGCTCGTGCTCATCGTCTCGGACTTCCGAGGGCCGCGCGACTGGGAGCGGCCGCTGCTGCAGGTGGCCGCGCGGCATGACGTGCTGGCCGTCGAGATTCGCGACCCGCGCGAGCAGGAGCTGCCGGACGTCGGCGAGCTGTGGCTGATGGACCCCGAGACGGGGCGACGGCTGCGGGTGGATACCGGGTCGCGTCGGCTCCGGGAGCGGTTCGCGGCGGCTGCTGCGGCCGAGCGGGCGGAGGTGGCGGCAGCGATCGCCCGGGCCGGCGCGCGCCACATCGTGCTTTCGACGTCGGGCGACTGGCTGCGGCCGTTCGCGGCCGGGCTGCTCGAGAAAGGATACGTTCGATGACCTTCCTCTGGCCGTGGATGCTGCTGGGGCTGGCGGCCGTGCCGCTGCTGGCCGGCCTCTATGCGCTGGCGCAGCGGCGGCGCCCGAAGTACGCGGCGCGGTTCACGAACCTCGACCTGCTGGCGAACGTGGTGGAGGCGAGCCCGAACTGGCGGCGGCACCTGCCGCCGGCGCTCTACCTGCTCGCGATTGCCGCGGTCGTCTTCACCCTCGCGCGGCCGCAGCTGGTGACGAAGACGCCGCGGCAGGAGGGGACGGTCGTGCTCGTGACGGATGTCTCGGGCTCGATGAACGCGACCGACGTGGCACCGACGCGGATGGCGGCGGCGCAGGAGGCGGCGCACACGCTGGTGGACCGGCTGCCGAAGGACTTCCGCATCAGCCTCATCAGCTTTTCGAGCGGGGTGAACGTGCTCGTGCCGCCGACGACGGAGAAGGAGCAGGTGCACGCCGCGATCGACCGGCTGACGCCGCTCGGCGGCACGGCGATGGGCGACGCGCTGGCGACGGCGGTGGACGTGGTCCGGGCGGCGCTGGAGCAGCAGCCTGCCGGGACGAACGCGGACGGCACGCCCGCGACGCCGGCGCCAATCCGGGGCGAAGGCGAAGCGGCCCCGGCGGTCATCGTGCTGCTCTCGGACGGGGCGCAAACGGTGGGGACGTACCAGCCGCTGGACGCGGCGCAGCTCGCTGCCGACACGGGCATCCCGGTCTACGCGATTGCGCTCGGCACGCCGGACGGCGTCGCGGTGGTGACCGACCCGCAGGGCCGGCAGCGGACGGTGCGGGTGCCGCCGGACTTCGAAACGCTGCAGGCGATCGCCGAGGTCACCGGCGGCCGGGCGTTCGAGGCGCCGGGCGCGAGCCAGCTCGAGAGCATCTACCGCGACCTCGGCGACCGCATCGGTTACGTCGAGGAGCGGACCGAGGTGAGCTGGGCGGCGGCCGGGCTGGCGGGGGTGCTGGTGCTCGCCGGCGGCGCGCTGGGGCTGCTCTGGTTCAACCGGTTCCCGTAGTCCTGACCATTCGTTCAGGATGGAACGAGATTGCATCGGGGGCAGCGATTCGGTAGGGTTCCGCCATGCCGTTCGCGGTATGCAACGGGGTGCGGCTGTACTACGAGGTGCACGGTTCGGGCGAGCCGCTGCTGCTCGTGATGGGACAGGGGAGCGACCACCACGGATGGGACCCGGTGCTCGGGGACTTCGCCAGCCGGTTCCAGGTCATCGTCTACGACCACCGGGGGACCGGGCAGAGCGACAAGCCGGGCGAGCCGCCTTACACCACGCGGATGTTCGCGGCCGATGCGGTTGGGCTGCTCGACCACCTGGGCATCGAGCGGGCGCACATCTACGGCATCTCGATGGGCGGCCGTATCTGCCAGTGGATCGCCATCGACTACCCGGACCGGGTGGGCGCGGTCGTGCTCGGGTGCACGACACCGGGGGATGCGCACGGGGTGAAGCGGCCGCCTGAGGTCGATGCGAAGATGCGCACGCGCCCGGCGGACCCGGAGGAGGCGGCCCGGTTCCTCGCGGAAGAGATGGTGAGCCCGGGCTGGCTGGCGGCACACCCTGAGTACCTGGCCGTTTTGCGCGAACGGGCGAGGAATCCCATCCCGGCGTATGCCCAGCGGTTGCATTACGAAGCAAGCCAGGGGCACGATGCATGGGAGAGGCTGACGGAGATCCGCGCGCCGGTGCTGGTGATTCACGGGACGGAGGACCGGATCAATCCGACCGCGAACGCCGCACTGCTGGCCGGGCAGATCCCGGGGGCGGAGCTGTACCTGGTCGAAGGAGGGCGGCACGGGTACTTCATCGAGTTTCGCGAGGAAGCGGGCGCGGCGGTGATGGGGTTCCTGGAGCGTCACACCACAAGGTAGGGTGCGGGCATGCATTTGCAACGGAAGATCATGGGGTTTTCACGGGACGTTGGGCGGCGTCTCGACCGGGCGCTGGGGGAGAACCTGATCGGGCTCTATCTCCACGGCTCGGCGACGATGGGGGCGTTCCAGTACCAGCGGTCGGATTTCGACATGCTGGCGGTGGTGGAGGAGCCGCTGACGAAGGACCAGCAGCGTCAGATCGCTGAGCTGCTGATGGACCCGGAGATGCCGTGTCCAGGCTCCGGGCTCGAGCTGAGCATCGTGACGGACGCGTCGCTGGACGTCGAAAGCCACTCGCCGCCGTTCGAGCTGCACCTCTGCACGGTGCCGGAGGCGCGGACCTTCGTCGACGGGCACGGGCACCCGGGCGACCCGGACCTGCTGCTCCACTACGCGGTGGCGCGGGAGAAAGGGCGGGCGATCATCGGCCCCGAGCCGGAAGAGATGTTCCCGATCATCCCGCGGAGCTGGGTGCTCGAGGCGATGGCCGATGAGCTGGGCTGGGCGGTGGCAAACGCCACGCCGGGGTACGCCGTGCTGAACGCGGTGCGGGCGCTGCGGTACGCCTACACGGGCGAGCTAGTGAGCAAGCAGGAAGGCGCGTACTGGTTCTTCCGCCAGCGGAAGAACATGATGCCGGTGCGGCTGGCGCTGAAGCAGCACCTCGGCCGCTCGGCGACGGGCCCGAGCCAGGAGCACGCCGAGCGGTTCGTCGGCTGGGTGCTCGACGAGATCAACCGGGTTCGGATGGACCTGGACGAGGACGAGTAGGCCGGCTGCCGTGGACGGCTGGAGCGTCCGGCCGGCGGCTGCAGCAGATGCGCGCATGCTCGCGCGGCTGCGGTGGGCGTTCCGGGCCGAGATTGGCCAGGCGTCGGAGGACGAGGCGGGATTCCTCGAGCGGGCGGCGGCCTGGATGGCGGCGCGCCTCGAGGAAGGCGGCCGCTGGCGGGCGTGGCTGGCCGAAGACGACGGCGGCGAGGCGATCGGCTGCGCGTGGCTGCAGCTCATCGAAAAGGTGCCGAACCCGGGGCCCGAGGAGGAGCTGCACGGCTACGTGACGAGCATGTTCGTCGCGCCGGCGCGGCGGGGGCAGGGCATCGGCGCGGCCCTGCTGGGGGCGGCGCTGGAGGCCTGCCGGGCGGCGAAGGTGGATTCGGTGGTCCTGTGGCCGACCTCGGGGAGCCGCGATCTCTACGCGCGGCACGGGTTCGCGGCGCCGGACGACGTGCTCGAGCTGCGCATCGGGAGCGGCCGGGCTCTGCCGTAGGCGGCGGCGCTCATTCGCGCGGGGGCGAACCGAGGCTGCCGTCCGGCGGCGGCGGCAGCGGCGGAGGATAGGGTAGGCCGCCGGGCGCGACGGTCGGGGTCGGCGTGGGTGTCGGTGCGGGCGCCTCGGTCGGTGCCGGCGCGGGGGGCGGCGCCGGCGATGGGACGGGAGACGGCGCTGGCGAAGGGGTCGGCGTCGGCGTGGGCGTCAGCGCTGGCGGTGAGGCAGGCGGCGGCGCGGCTGGCGCGCTGGCGGGCGCGGGCGGCCGGAACGCCGGGGCAGCGGGACGGGCTGGCGTCGGCGTCGCGCGGGGGAGTCCCCGGACCTGGTCGAGGGTGAGACGGATGGTCGGGGTGGGCGTCGGCGTGCCGGCTGGCGGGGTGACGGAGCCGTGGGGCGCGGGCGTCGGCGTGCGAGCGGCATGTGCGGCTTCGGGGGTGGCGTGGCCGTCGTCCCCGTGGTCATCAGCGGCGTGGTCGCTGGCTTCCGGCGTCGGCGTTTCGGCGGCGGGCGGGGCAGCCGCGCCGCCCATGGTCGACTGGTAGGCGAGCGCGCCGGCAGCGAGCAGCGCTCCGAGGAAGACGAGGTTCCCTTTGTCCACGCGATGCCTCCCCAGGGTGGCGATCGGCGCGAACCGGGGCAGCGCGGAGCGGGAGGCCGGGAACCCGCGGGTGACGGGATGGTGACCGGGCACGGAAACGCCGGGAGGCCCGCGACGGGGCCTCCCGGGGGCAGTGCAGACGTGAGAAGCGGCGAGGGTTAGCGCTTCGTGAACTGCGGCGCCTTGCGGGCCCGCTTGAGGCCGGGCTTCTTCCGCTCTTTCATGCGGGCGTCGCGGGTGAGAAGGTTTTCGGGCCGCTTGAGGAGCGGCTTGAGCGAGGGGTCGGACGCGACGAGGGCGCGGGCGATGCCCATCTGGATGGCGCCGGCCCAGCCGCTGATGCCGCCGCCGGCGCATTTGATGGTGGCGGAGAAGCGGCCTTCGCGGCCGAGCCGCTTGAGGGGCTCGAGGATTTCGACGCGGTGGGTTTCGCGGGCGAAGACCTCTTCCATCGGCTTGCCGTTGACGATGATGGCGCCGGGGCCGGGGATGAGGCGGACACGCGCGACGGCGGTCTTGCGGCGGCCAGTGCCGTAGTAGTACTGCTGCTCGGCCATGGGTGGTTACTCCTCGGTCTGCTCTGCGCGGGTGCGGCGCCGGCGGGCCGGCTTTTCGGCGGCCTCGGCCGGGGCATCGCCAGCGGTCGCTTCGGCCGCGGCCTGCGCCTGGGCGTCGGCTTCGGCGGCCGGGGCTTCGGCCTCCTGCTGGAGGACGCGGGCGCGGGCCCGGCGCGCCACTTCGGCGGCCTCGCTGGAGGGCGCGGCGGGCACGACGACCTCGGCGGCGGTCAGCGGGCGGAGGCCCTTCGGGCGGTACGGTTCGTTGGCGAGCGCTTCGAGCTGCGCCTTGCGGGCTTCCTGCGCGCGCTGGCTGGCGATGACCTGCGCCTGGTGCGGGTGCTCGGGGCCGCCGTACACCTTCAGGTGCTTGAGCATCTGCTTGCCGAGCGGGCCCTTCGGCAGCATGCCCCAGACGGCGCGCTCGATGACCTTTTCCGGGAAGCGCTGGAGCTGCTCGGAGAAGCTGCGCGCCTTGAGGCCGCCCGGGTAGCCGGAGTGGCGGTAGTAGACCATCTCCTGCGCCTTCTTGCCCGAGACGCGGATCTTCGAGGCGTTGACGACGATGACGAAGTCGCCGTCATCGAGGTGGGGCTCGAAGGTGGGCTTGTGCTTGCCGCGGAGGAGGGTGGCGACGCGGGTCGCGACGCGGCCGAGGGGCTGGCCGGCGGCGTCGATGACGTGCCAGTCTTTATAAATTTGCGAAGCTTTGATGCGGACGGTGGTGTTCATGGCTGATATCCCTCGTCGTACCAGACGCGTTCGAGGCAGAGGCCGCGGGCGGGGGCGACGTGGATGAAGCTGCCCGGGCGTGCCTGGTGAAGCAGGCTGACGATTTCCTCCTCGGTTGCGGCGTGGCGCCCGACCCGGACGAGTGCGGCGGTGATGCGCCGGACCATCTGGGGCAGGAACGCGTCTGCCTCGATGTCGATGTACAGCCAATCGCCGGAGCGATTGACGGTGGTCTCGAAGACGGTGCGCACGGGTGAGCGCCCCGGTTCGAGTTTGCCGGCGAAGGCGCTGAAATCGCGCCTGCCGGCGAAGGCCCCGGCGAGGTGCTGCATGGCCGGCAGGTCGAGGCTGCCCTCGAGGTGCCAGGCGTAGCGGCGCGCGAGGGGGTCTCGCGCCTCGCCGTTGGCGATGGTGTAGCGGTAGCGGCGGCGGCGAGCCCAGCGGCGGGGGTCGAACCCCGGCGGGACATCGCGCACTGCGCGCACTGCTACATCTTCGGGCAGGAGCGCGTTGAGCGCTCGCCCGATGGCGGCCGCTTCGAGCCGGGTCGCGGCGGTGAAGGCGGCCACCTGTCCCCGCGCGTGGACGCCCGAATCGGTGCGCCCGGCGAGGTCGACGCGCGTTGGGGCTCCGAAGAGGCGCTCCGCGGCGCGTTCGAGTTCTTCCTGTACGGTCCGGCCGTTGGGCTGGACCTGGGAGCCGACGAAGTCGGTCCCGTCGTAGCTGACCGTAGCCGCGAAGCGCTTCGCGGCGGCGGCGTCAGTCGTTCTTCTCCTCCTCGGCGGGCGCTTCGGCGGCCGGGGCTTCGGCTTCAGCGGGAGCTTCGGCCTGTGCTTCGGGCTCGGCGGCCTGCGCTTCTTCGGCCTCAGCTTCGGCGGCGGCTTCCGCTTCGGCGGCGCGGCTGGCCTCGATCTCGGCGGCGGCAGCCGCCGCGGCAGCTGCGCCAGGGGTGGGGGCGCGGCGCTGGGACGGCGGGGCGGTCACGCGCTGGGGTCGGGGCATGGCCACGGCGCCGGCGATGTCGACGAGTTCGATGGTCGCCATGCGCGCGCCGTCGCCCTTGCGCGGCTCGAGGGCGGTGATGCGGAGGTAGCCGCCGGGCCGGTCTTTCATGCGCGGGCCGATGTCGTCGAAGACCTTCTTGACGACCTTCGGGTCGTACAGGAAGCGGAGGGCCTGGCGCCGGGCGTGGAGGTCGCCGCGGCGGCCGAGGGTGATGATCCGCTCCGCCATGGGGCGGATCTCCTTCGCCTTGGCCTCGGTGGTGGTGATCTTCTCGTACCGGAGGAGGTCGGTGACCAGGTTCCGGTAGAGGGCCATCCGGTGGCTGGTTTCGCGGCCGAGGTGGCGGCCGGCTACGCGGTGTCGCATGGGGCTACTCCTCGTCGTCGGCGCCGATGAGGTCCTCGGCGCTGCCGTCTTTGAGCAGCGCTTCTTTGAGGGCCTTGCCGAGGGCGCTCAGGTTTTCTTCGTCTTCTTCTTCGTCGTCCATGATGACGGCGCTGGTCCGGGCCGTGCGCGCGGCCGCGCTGCCGGGCCGGGCGGCGGTGCGGCCGCCGGGGCGCGCCGGCTGGTCCGCAACCGGGACGAGGCCGGGCTGGTTCGGGTCGATGTAGCCGAGTTCGATGAGGCGCTCGCGCAGCTCGTCGTAGGACTTGCGGCCGAAGTTGCGCAGCCCGAGGAGCTCATCCTCCGACTTCTCGAGGACCTGGCCGACCGTCATGAGGCCGGAGCGCTTGAGGCAGTTGTAGGCGCGGACGGAGAGCTGGAGGTCTTCGATCGGCGTGTTGTAGCGGTCGGGCGGCATGAGGAGGCCGCCGGTGGCGCCGCTGGCGAGGGAGGGGTGGTAGGCGTGGCCGAGCTCGGGCCGTGCGTGCTGGATGAACAGCGAGAACTGTTCGACGAGGATCTCGGCGCTGAAGCCGACGGCTTCGACGGGGTCGATGGTGCCGTCGGTCCAGACCTCGAGGATGAGGCGGTCGTAGTTGGTCGACTGGCCGACGCGGGTCTTTTCGACGCGGTAGTTGACCTTGCGGATGGGGGTGAAGATGGCGTCGACGGGGATGACGCCGATGGGCATGCCTTCGACGGAGCCGGCGGGCTGGTAGCCCTTGCCGAGCTCGGCGTGGAACTCGGCGGTGAGCCGGCTGCCGGCGGTTTCGAGGCGGCCGAGGTAGAGGTCGGGGTTGACGAGTTCGAAATCGGCCGGGACCTGGAGGTCGGCGGCGGTGATGACGGCCGGGCCTTCGACATCGAGGGAGATGGTGGCGGGCCGGTTGGAGATCGGCTTGAGGCGGACCTCCTTCACGTTGAGGAGGAATTCGGTGGTGTCCTCGGCCATGCCGGGGATCGTGGAGAACTCGTGCTGCACCTGGTCGATGCGCACGGAGGTGATGGCCGCGCCTTCGAGGGAGGAGAGGAGGACGCGGCGCAGGGCGTTGCCGAGGGTGATGCCGTAGCCGGCCTCGAGGGGTTCGGCGACGAGGCGGGCATAGGTCGCGGTCTGGTCTTCGACCGTGAGCCGGGGGTGGGCGGCTTCACCCGTGTGCCCGAGCAGCTCGAGAGATTCCATGATGGGTGCCCTCAACCGTTGACGGGGTTAGCGCGAGTAGTACTCGATGATGACGTTTTCGTTGAACAGGTGGGTTTCGCCGGGGACGACGGCCGGCGGAGCCGTGACCTTGCCGGACATGTTCGCCAGGTCGAGGGTGAGCCACGATGGCGGGTTCTTGGACTTGATGGCGTCCTGGACGATTTTGTAGAACTCGCTGCGCTGGCCCCGGGGGGTGAAGGAGACGGTATCGCCTTCCTTGAGGTGGGCAGAGGGGACATCCATCTTGCGGCCGTTCACGGCGATGAGGCCGTGGCGGACGATCTGGCGGGCCTGGGCGCGGGAATCGGCGAAGCCGAGGCGGTAGACGATGTTGTCGAGCCGGGTTTCGAGGAGCCGGACGAGGTTTTCGCCGGAGACGCCGGGCCGCCGGATGGCCTCCTTGTAGTAGCGGACGAACTGCTTTTCGAGGACGCCGTAGGAGGCGCGGGCGCGCTGCTTTTCGCGCAGCTGGAGGCCGCGGTCGCTGATCTTGCGGCGGCGGGCCGGCCGGGGGCCGGGCGGGTTGGGCCGCCGCTCGAACGCGCACTTGGGCGTGAAGCAGCGTTCGCCCTTGAGGAAGAGCTTTTCGCCGTGGCGGCGGCAAAGGCGGCAGACGGGGCCGGTGTAGCGTGCCATAGGGGTGATGCGCTCCTAGACGCGGCGCCGCTTGGGCGGGCGGCAGCCGTTGTGGGGGATGGGGGTGACGTCGCGGATGGCGGTGATGGTGAGGCCGGCGGCCTGCAGGGAGCGGATGGCGGCTTCGCGGCCGCTGCCGGCGCCGCGGACGTAGACTTCGACAGTCTGGAGGCCGTGCTCCATGGCGCGGCGGGCGGCGTTTTCGCTGGCCATCTGGGCAGCGAAGGGGGTGCCTTTGCGGGAGCCCTTGAAGCCGGACGCGCCGGCCGACGCCCAGGCGATGACGTTGCCGTTCGGGTCGGTGAGCGTCACGAGGGTGTTGTTGAAGGTGCTCTTGATGTAGGCGCGCCCGCGCGGGATGGACTTGCGTTCGCGCCGCTTCAGGCGGCGGTTCTTGTCGGCAGCACCACGTTTCTGATCGGCCATGGGGAGCTCCTGTTACTTCTTCCCGGCGCGCTTCTTGCCGGCGACGGTCTTGCGGGCGCCGCGCTTCTGGCGGGCGTTGGTGCGGGTGCGCTGGCCGCGGACGGGGAGGTTGCGGCGGTGGCGCTGGCCCCGGTAGCAGTTGATTTCGATGAGCCGCGCGATGTTCTGGCGGACTTCGCGGCGGAGGTCGCCTTCGACGATGTAGTTCTTCTCGATGAAGTCGCGGATGCGGAGGACCTCTTCATCGGTGAGGTCGCGCGCGCGGGCATCGGGGGAGATGCCGGTGGCCGCGAGGACTTCCTTGGCGCGGGTCGGGCCGATGCCATAGATGTAGGTGAGGGCGACTTCGAGTCGCTTGTCGGCTGGGATGTCGACTCCTGCGATACGTGCCATGCGGCCTTACCCCTGGCGCTGCTTGTGCTTGGGATTTTCGCAAATGACCATGACGCGACCGTGCCGGCGGATGACCTTGCACTTGTCGCAGCGTGGCTTGACGGATGCTCGTACTTTCATGGCTCTCCTGGTCGTCGGCCCGGTCGGCCTATTTGAATCGGTAGGTGATGCGCCCGCGGGTGAGGTCGTAGGGCGAAAGTTCAACGAGAACGCGATCGCCGGGAAGGATGCGGATGAAGTTCATCCGGATCTTTCCGCTGACGTGGGCGAGCACTTCGTGGCCGTTGGCCAGCTCGACCTTGAACATGGCGTTGGGGAGGGGTTCGACCACGGTGCCCTCGACTTCGATCGCGTCCTTTTTTGCCATAGAACCTCGTGCGGTGGAGTTCGGAACGTCATGGGAGGGTGAGGACCTCGGCCTCACCCTCGGCGCGGATGGCGATGGTATGCTCGAAATGACAGCATAAGCTACCGTCTTTCGTGCTTACGGTCCAGCCGTCGGGGCCTTCGACGACCTCCGGCGAGCCGGCGGTGACCATGGGTTCGAGCGCGAGGACGAGCCCGGGCTTGAGTTCGGGCCCGCGGAAGCGCTGGCGATAGTTCTCGACGTGCGGCTCTTCGTGCATGTCGCGGCCCACGCCGTGGCCGCCATACCCTTTTACGATACCAAATCCGTGCGGCCGGATCGCGTCTTCGATGGCGCCGCGGACGTCGTTGAGGTAGTTGCCAGCCCGGGCGGCGCGGATGCCGGCCCAGAGGGCCTCTTCCGTGACGCGCAGGAGCTTCTCCGCCAGGGGGCTGATTTTGCCGACGCCGACGGTGATGGCCGAATCGCCGACGTAGCCGTTGAGGGTGGCGCCGAGGTCGAAGGTGACGATGTCGCCTTCCTGGAGGACGCGGTCGACGGGGATGCCGTGCACGAGCTGCTCGTTGATGCTGATGCAGATGTTGGAGGGGTAGGGCGGGTAGCGGGGCGAGGGCCGGTAGTTGCGGAAGGTTTCCTTCGCGCCGGCCTTTTTGAACTCCTGGGTGACGAAGGCTTCGATCTCGAGGATGTTGAGGCCGGGCCGCACCATCTCGCGAATCTGGGCGAGGGTGCGCCCCACGAGGCGGCCAGCCTCGCGCATCAGGCGGATCTCTTCCTCGGACTTCAGCTTGATCGCCATGCCGCTGCTACCTGATGGCCTCCAGCAGGGCGGCGGTCACGTCATCGAGCGAGCGTTCGCCGTCGATTTCGCGGAGGACGCCGGCCTTGCGGTAGTGCTCGATGAGGTCGGCCGGGGGCTTCTGCTTCTCCAGCCGGGCGCGGACGACCTCGGGTCGGTCGTCGTCGCGCTGGTAAAGTTCGCCGCCGCAGGCGTCGCAGACGCCGGGCTGCTTCGGGGGGTCGTTCCGTTCATGGTAGAGCTTGCCGCAGTTCCGGCAGATCCAGCGGCCGCCGAGGCGGGCGACGAGCTCCTCATCGGAGACGGTGATGAGGAGGGCGCGGTCGATGCGGGCGCCGCGCGCGGCGAGGGCGTCATCGAGGGCCTTCGCCTGGACGACGTTGCGGGGGAAGCCGTCGAACATCGCGCCGGCGGCGGCGTCTTCGCGGGAGATGCGCTCGAGGAGCATCTTGACGGTGACGTCGTCGGGCACGAGTTCGCCGCGGGACATGTACTGGTTGGCGAGCTGGCCGAGTTCGGTGTTGTTGCGGACGTGCTCGCGGAACATGTCGCCCGTGGAGATGTGGACGAGCCCGGTAGCCGCAGCGATGCGCTGGGCCTGGGTTCCTTTGCCGGCGCCGGGTGGACCAAGGAGGACGATGTACACGTTAGCGAATGAACCCCTCGTAGTTGCGCATGAGTAGCTGGGCTTCGAGCTGCTTCATCGTATCGAGCACGACGGCGACGACGATGAGGAACCCGGTGGAAGAGATGGTGAGGGCGCGGACGTCGGTGAAGAGGCCGACGAAGAAGGGGATGATGGCCACGAAGCCGAGGAAGAAGGCGCCGGCCCAGGTGATGCGGGTGACGACGCGCATCAGGTAGGCCTCGGTCGGCGGGCCGGGGCGGATGCCCGGGATGAAGGCGCCCTGCCGCTGGAGGTTCTTGGCGATCTGCTGCTGCTGGTACTGCACCATCGTGTAGAAGAAGGTGAAGATGACGACCAGCACGAAGAGGATGAGCCAGTACCAGCCGGTGCCGCTGCCGCCGCGCCCGCCCTGGAACTGGTCGACGAAGAAGCGGGCGACGGAGCCGACCCAGCCGCCGGAGTTGATGAAGTAGGAGGCGATGGTAGCCGGGAGAATCATGATCGAGAAGGCGAAGATCAGCGGGATCATGCCGGCCATGTTGACCCGCAGGGGGATATGGCTTTGCCCCTGCTGCCGGTACATTCGTCCGCCGCGGAAGGCGGAGCGGGCGTACTGGACGGGGACGCGGCGCTGCGCCTCCTGGAAGAAGACGACGAGGTAGATGAGGGCGAGGGCGCCGACGGCGAAGGCGAGCACCGTGAGGATGCTCGTGGTGGTGATGCTGGGGATGAGCGAGGGCAGGGTGGCGACGATGCCGCCGAAGATGATGAGCGAGACGCCGTTGCCGATGCCGTGCTCGGTGATCAGTTCGCCGAGCCAGACGAGGAACATCGTGCCGGCGGCGAGGGTGAAGAGCGTGGCGAGCGTGCCGAGGACGTCGTTCTGGAAGCCGAAGTCGCGGACGACGTCATTGCCCTGGGCGTTGATGAAGAGGATCTGGCCGTAGCCCTGCACCATCGCGAGCGGGACGGCGACCCAGTGGGTGATGACCTGGATGCGGCGCCGGCCCTGTTCGCCTTCCTCCGCGAGCGCCCGGAGCGAGGGCACGAGCGGCTGGAGGATCTGCATGATGATGGAGGCGGTGATGTAGGGGTAGACGCCGAGGGCGGCGACGCTGAGGTTCTGGAGGGCGCCGCCGGAGAAGATGCTGAGGAAGTCGAGCAGCGCGTTGCCTTCGAACGCCTGCTTGAGCGCTTCGCGGTCGATGTTCGGCAGCGGCACGTGGGCGACGAAGCGGAAGACGACGAGCATCGCCAGCGTGAAGAGGAGCTTCCGCCGGACGTCTTCCTGCCGGAAGGCATCGACCATGGCCTGGAGGAGGCGCGGGCGCTGCGCTGCCTGGACGGTCATGTCAGCGGTCCTTTTCCGGGGCGTCGGAGATGACGACGGCCGTGCCGCCGGCGGATTCGATCCGCTCCTTCGCGGTGGCGCTGAAGGCATGGGCGGCGACGGTGAGCTTCCGGGTGAGCTCGCCGCGGCCGAGGATCTTCACCGGTTCGCGGAGATGCTTCAGGATGCCCGCCTGCTTGAGCGTTTCGGGGGTCACCTCGGTGCCGTCGGCGAAGCGCTCGAGGGCTTCGAGGTTGACGGGCTGGAAGGGCACGCGCCACTTGTTGTTGAAGCCGCGGAGGACGTGGAACTTGCGGGACGTGGGGAACTGGCCGCCTTCGAACGCGTCGTAGGCGAGCTTCTTGCCGGAGCGGGAGCGCTGGCCTTTGAGGCCACGGCCGGCGTAGGTGCCGTGGCCGCTGGAGTTGCCGCGGCCGACGCGCTTCTTCGCGTGGGTGGCGCCGCGGGGCGGGCGGAGTTCATGCGCGCCGAACATCAGGCGCCTCCTTCCTTGACGTCGATGAGGTGGGCGACTTTGCTGAGCATGCCGCGGATGGCGGGCGTGTCCTCGACTTCGACGGTCTGCTGGAGCCGGCGGAGGCCGAGCTTCCGGATGGTGTCTTTCTGCTCTTTGTTGTAGCCGATGGCGCTCTTGCGCCAGGTGACGGTGAGGCGAGCCATCTCACTGTTCTCCACGGGCGATGGCGAGGCGGCGTTCGCGGGCGCCATCGGTATCCTGCATGGTGGCGAGGCCGCGGATGGTGGCCTGGGCGACGTTGATCGGATTGCGCGAACCGAAGGTCTTCGCGAGCACGTCGGTGACGCCGGCCGCCTCCATGATGGAGCGCACTGCGCCGCCGGCGATGACGCCCGTGCCGTGGCTGGCGGGCTTGAGCATGACCTTCGCGGCCTTGAAGCGGACCCAGACGGGGTGGCTGATGGTGCCGCCCTTCATGGGGATGCGGACCATGTTGCGGCGGGCCTGTGCGGAGCCCTTGCGGATGGCCTCCGGCACTTCGTTCGCCTTGCCGAGGCCGACGCCGACCGAGCCGCGGCCGTCGCCGACGACGACGAGGGCGGAGAAGCTGAAGCGGCGGCCGCCCTTGACGACCTTGGCGACGCGGTTGATGTAGATGACCTTCTCGGAGAGGTCTTCCGGGCCGGGCTGTTCGTAGCGATCCGGGCGATTGTCGGCCATTTAGAACCCCAATCCCGCTTCGCGCGCTGCTTCGGCAAGGGCGCGAACGCGACCGTGATAGAGGAAGCCGCCGCGGTCGAAGACGACGGCCTCGATGCCTTTCGCGCGGGCGCGCTCGGCGATGGCGGCGCCGACGAGCTGGGCGCGCTCGGTTTTCGTCTTGCCTTTGGCCTGCTCAGCGAGCGCGGGCTCGACGTCGCTGGCGGCAGCGAGGGTATGCCCGGTGGTGTCGTCGATGACCTGGGCATAGATGTGCTGGGCGCTGCGGAAGACGTTGAGCCGCGGGCGCTGCGGCGTGCCGGAGACCTTCTTGCGGACGCGGAGGTGGCGCCGCTTGCGCGCGAGGACGCTGGTGGTGGTGCTCATTTCTTGCCAACCTTCCCGGACTTGCCGGCCTTGCGGCGGACGCGTTCGCCGAGGTAGCGGATGCCTTTGCCCTTGTACGGCTCGGGCGGCCGGATTTTGCGGATGTTGGCCGCGACCTGGCCGACGCGCTCCTTGTCGATGCCTTCGACGGTGATGCGGGGGCCTTCGACGTTGAACTTGATGCCCTCAGGCGGGTTGACGATGACGGGGTGGGAGAAGCCGAGGGCGAGCTGGAGGTTGGAGCCCTGCAGCTGGGCGCGGTAGCCGACGCCCTGGACTTCGAGGACTTTGGTGAAGCCGCTCGTGACGCCGGTCACCATGTTGGCGAGGAGCGTGCGGCTGAGGCCGTGGAGCGCGCGGTCTTCGCCGTCGTCGCTGGCGCGGCGGACGGTGATGATGCCGTCCTGCCGCTCGAAGGAGACGCGCGGCGGGAACTGGCGGCTGAGCTCGCCCTTCGGCCCTTTCACGACGACGTTGTTGTGCTCGTCGATGGTGATGGTGACGTTGGGCGGGACGGGGATGGGTTGTCGGCCGATTCGAGACATCGGATACGGACCCCTTACCAGACGTAGCAGAGAAGCTCGCCGCCGACTTCCTGCCGGCGGGCTTCCTGCCCGGACATCACGCCCTTGGGCGTGGAGAGGATGGCGATGCCGAGGCCGCCGTAGACGCGCGGGATTTCCCGGCGCTGCACGTAGACGCGGAGGCCCGGGCGGGAGACGCGCTGCAGACCGTTGAGGACGGGCTGCTTGCGGCCGCTGTAGCTCAGCTCGACGCGGAGGTTCGGCTGGGGTTTGCCCGGCTCTTCGATGACCTGGTAATCGCGGATGAAGCCCTCTTCTTTGAGAACTTTCGCGATGGCGATCTTGATCTTCGAGGCCGGGATGTTCACGACGTCGTGCCGCGCGGCGTTGGCGTTGCGGATGCGCGTGAGCATGTCAGCGATGGGGTCACTAACGGTCATGTGCGATCTCCCCCTGGCGTTTGCTTGCGCACTTACCAGCTGGACTTGGTGACTCCGGGGAGGAGGCCCCGGTGGGCGTACTCGCGGAAAGTGATGCGCGAGAGCCCGAATTTGCGGATGTAGGCCTTGGGCCGGCCGGTGACGAGGCAGCGGTTATGGATGCGCGTCGGGCTGCTGTTGAGCGGCAGCTTGCGGAGCTCGTCGTAGAGCTCGGCGACGCGCTTCGGGTCGCCCCACGACTTCTTGAGCTCGGCTTTGATGGCCGCGCGCTTGCCGGCGTACTTCTCGTTGAGCTGGCGGCGGCGGAGGTCGCGGTTGACGATGCCTTTGGATGCCATCGCGGTGCTCCTAGTTCTTCCGGAAGGGCATGCCCATGAGTTCGAGCAGGCGGCGCCCTTCTTCATCGGATTTGGCGGTGGTGACGATGGTGACCTGGAGGCCGCGGACCTTATCGACGCGGTCGTAATCGACCTCCGGGAAGATGAGCTGTTCGCGCAGGCCGAGGCTGTAGTTGCCGCGGCCGTCGAAGGCGTTCGGGTTGAGGCCCTGGAAGTCGCGGATGCGCGGCAGGGCAGCGGCGATGAGCCGGTCGAGGAATTCGTACATGCGGTCGCCGCGGAGGGTGGCGGCGACGCCGATGGCGTTGCCGGCGCGGAGGCGGAAGTTCGCGATCGAGCGCTTGGCGCGGGTGACGACGGGCTTCTGGCCGGTGATGGCCATGATCTGCTCGGCGGTCCGGTCGAGCGCATTCGCGTCCTGCAGCGCTTCGCCGAGGCCGACGTTGACGGCGACCTTGGTGATGCGCGGGATCTGCATGACGTTGCGGTAGCCGAACTGCTGCTGCAGTGCGGGCGCGACTTCCTTCTGGTACTTCTCTTTCAGGCGGGGCGGCATTATTCGATGTCCTCTCCGCTGCGTTTGCCGACCCGGACGAGGGTGCCGTCTTCGCGCCGGCGGAAGGTGACGCGGGTGGGCTGGTCGGTGTTCGGGTCGATCAGCATGACGTTGCTGATGTGGATGGGCGCCTCGCGCTCGACGATCTGGGAGGCCTGGCCGGCCTGCCGGGCGCGCTGGTGCTTCTTGATGATGTTGACGCCCTCGACGATGACGCGGCTGTGCTTCGTGATCACCTGACGGACGGTGCCGCGCTTGCCGCGGTCCTTCCCGGCGATGACGACGACTTTGTCGCCCTTCTTGATCTTGGCCGGCATCAGAGCACCTCCGGCGCGAGGGAGACGATCTTCATGAAGTTGCGGTCGCGCAGCTCGCGGGCGACGGGCCCGAAGATGCGGGTGCCGCGCGGGTTTTCGCCGTCGTTGGCGAGGAGGACGGCGGCGTTGTCGTCGAAGCGGATGTAGGAGCCATCGGGCCGGCCGTACTCCTTGGCGACGCGGACGACGACGGCTTTGACGACGTCGCCCTTCTTGATGTTGCCGTGGGGCTGGGCCGACTTGACGGAGGCGACGATGACATCGCCGGGGCGCGCGTAGCGGCGCTTGCTGCCGCCGAGGACGCGGATGCAGAGCAGGGAGCGCGCGCCGGAGTTGTCGGCAACTTTGAGGCGGGTTTCCTGCTGGATCACGCGTTCACCTCCGACTTCGGCGCGACCTGCGTGGTGGCTTCGATGTCGCGGCCGATGGTTTCGGGTGCGACCTCGGCGACGTCGCCGCGGGTGACGATTTCGATGACGCGCCACCGCTTCTCCTTGGAGATGGGGCGGCACTCCTGGATGCGGACGACATCGCCGAGCCGGCACTCGTTGTTCTCGTCGTGGGCCTTGTAGCGGCCGGTGACGGTGACGACCTTGTGGTAGAGCCGGTGCGTCTTCTTCCGTTCGACGGCGACGACGACGGTCTTCTGCATCTTGTTGGAAACGACGGTGCCCTGGAGGACGCGCTGGCTGCCCATGGGCTTACTCCTGTCCGGCGAGCGCCTGGAGCTGGCGCTCGCGTTTGATGGTGCGAAGCCGGGCGATCGTGCGGCGGGCGTCGCGCAGGGCCCGGTAGTTCTGCAGCTGCCGGGAGGCGTGCTGGAAGCGGAGGGTGAAGAGCGCCCGGTACGCCTCGTTGATTTCGTGGTCGAGCCGGGCGTCGTCGAGCTGCCGGTAATCCTGTGCCTTCTTCGCCATATCAGATCACCGCCTCTTCGCGCTGGACGATCTTGGTGGGCACGGGGAGCTTGTGGGAGGCGAGCCGGAGCGCTTCCTTGGCGACGTGCTCCGGGACGCCGGCGACTTCGAACATGATGCGGTTGGGCTTCACGACGGCGACCCAGCGGTCGGGGGCGCCTTTGCCGGAGCCCATGCGCGTCTCGGCCGGCTTCGCGGTGACCGGCTTATCGGGGAAGATGCGGATCCAGACTTTGCCGCCGCGCTTCATCTCGTGGGTGATGGCGCGCCGGGCAGATTCGATGTGGCGGGAGTCGATCCAGGCAGCGCCCTGGGCCTGGAGGCCCCATTCGCCGAAGGCGACGTAGTTGCCGGCCTGGGCGGAGCCGTCCATGCGGCCGCGGTGCTGCTTGCGGTGCTTGACGCGGCGAGGCTGCAGCATCAGTTCGCCCCCTCGGTGGATTCACGGACAGCGGCCTGCTGCTCCATGGAGATGGCGGTGTGGGCCGGGCCCTCCGGCTCCGCGGGGCGCGCGGCGGCGAGGACCGGCTCGGGCGCGGCTTCCTCGGCGGGCCGCTCGGCGCGCTGCGGCAGGACGTCGCCCTTGTAGATCCAGACCTTCACGCCGATGGTGCCGAAGGTGGTGAGCGCCTCGGCGAGGCCGTAGTCGATATCGGCGCGGAGGGTGTGGCGCGGGACGCGGCCCTGCGTTTCGGTTTCGCGGCGGGACATCTCGGCACCGCCGAGGCGGCCGGAGATGGTGACCCGGCAGCCGCGGGCGCCGCGCTGCATCGTCCGCTGGACGGCCTGCTTGATGGCGCGGCGGAAGGCGACGCGCCGCTCGAGCTGGTCGGCGACGGAACGCGCGACGAGGTAGGCATCGAGCTCGGGAACGCGGATCTCCTGGATGTTCACGCGGACCCGGCCGCCGGTGTAGCGCTCGAGCGCGGTGCGGAGCTCCTCGACCTTCTGGCCGCCGCGGCCGATGACGATGCCCGGCTTGGCGGTGTGGATGGTGATGGTCGTGAGGTTCGCGTTCCGGTCGATTTCGATGCGGCTGATGGCGGCATCGCGCAGCTCACGCAGGACGAAGTTGCGAAGGTCGAGGTCCTGGTGGAGCTTCTGGGTGTAGTCGCGGTCGGCGAACCACTTCGATTCCCAGTCGTAGAGGATGCCGAGGCGGAAGCCGTGGGGGTGGACTTTCTGTCCCATGGGCTAGGCCTCCCTCTGGTCGAGGATGATGGTGATGTGGCTGGAGCGCTTGAGGATGGGGCTCACGCGGCCGCGGGAGCGGGGCCGGAACCGCTTGAGGGTGCGGCCCTCGTCGGCGTAGGCCCGCTTGATGTAGAGCTCATCCACATCGAGGTTGTAGTTGTTCTCCGCGTTGGCGGCGGCGGAGAGGACGGTCTTCGAGATGGTCCGCGCGTGCGGCGAAGGGACGTAGCGGAGGAGCGCGAGCGCCTGGTCGACGGAGAGGCCGGGCAGGCGTTCGAGGATGAGGCGCACCTTGCGGGGCGACGCGGGCATACCGCGGGTGATGGCGCGAACTTCCATGGCTACCGCCTCACCTTGCTCTGCTTATCGCTCTTGGCGACGTGGCCGCGGAAGGTGCGGGTCGGCGCGAATTCGCCGAGCTTGTGGCCGACCATGTTCTCGGTGATGAAGACGGGCACATGCCGCCGGCCGTCGTGGACGGCGATGGTGAGCCCGATCATCTCCGGGAGGATGGTGGACGCGCGCGACCACGTCTTGATGACGGTGCGGTTCTGAGCGTTCCGCATCGCCATCACCTTCTTTTCGAGCGACGGGTGGATGAACGGTCCTTTCTTGGTCGAACGGGACATGTCGTGCTCCTCTCCTACGACCTGCGCCGCACGATGTACTTATCGGTGCGCTTGTTGTTGCGGGTGCGGTAGCCGAGCGCGGGCTTGCCCCAGGGCGTCTTGGGCCCGGGCATGCCGACGGGCGCGCGGCCTTCGCCACCGCCGTGCGGATGGTCGCGGGGGTTCATGACGGCGCCGCGGACTTCGGGCCGGCGGCCGCGGTGGCGGGTGCGGCCGGCCTTGCCGAGCTTGATGAGCGAATGCTCGAGGTTGCCGACCTGGCCGACGGTGGCCATGCATTCGATCCGGACGCGCCGCATTTCGCCGCTGGGCAGGCGGATGAGGGCGTACTCGCCTTCCTTCGCCATGAGCTGGGCGGCTGCGCCGGCGCTGCGGACGAGCTGGCCGCCCTTGCCGGGCGTGAGCTCGATGTTGTGGACCTGCGTGCCGGTCGGCATGTTCGCGAGCGGGAGCGCGTTGCCGACGCGGACCTCCGCATCGGGGCCGCTCATGAGGGTGGCGCCGACGGAGAGGCCGTTGGGCGCGAGGATGTACCGCTTCTCGCCATCGGCGTACTGGAGGAGCGCGATGCGGGCGGTGCGGTTCGGGTCGTATTCGATGGCCACGACCTTCGCCGGAATGCCGTGCTTCTCGCGCTTCCAGTCGATGATGCGGTAGAGGCGGCGGTTGCCGCCGCCGCGGTGGCGGACGGTGATCCGGCCCTGGTTGTTGCGGCCGGCGGACTTGCTCCGGAGGGAGACGACGAGCGACTTCTCCGGGCGGTCCTTCGTGATTTCCGAGAAGGTCGCGCCGGTGGCGTTGCGGCGGCCGGGGGACGTGGGCTTGTACTGCTTGATCGGCATGGCCTAGACCCCCTCGAACAGTTCGATCTTGTCGCCCGGGACGAGCGTGACGACGGCCTTCTTCCAGTTGGGCCGGTTGACGATGCGGCGGCCGAAGCGGCGGGGCTTGCCCTTCATGGTCATGGTGTTGACCTCCGCGACGCGGACGTTGAAGGCGAGCTGGACCGCTTCCTTGATTTGCGTCTTGTTGGCGCGGGGGTCGACCTCGAAGACGTACTTGTCCTGCGAGGCGAGGATGGTCGACTTCTCGGTGATGATCGGCCGGATGAGGACGGCGTAGGGGTGGAGTTCGTTCGGCATCAGACGGCCTCCCGGGTGCGGCCGCGCTGCGGCTTGACGTTGGCGCCGCCCCAGAGCGCCTCGCACCTGCGGACCGCGTCTTCGCTCATCACGAGGTGATGTGCGTTGACGAGGTCGACGACGTTGAGGTTCTGGGCGGGGAGCGCCTTGACGTTGTCGATGTTGCGCGCGGCGCGGCTGAGCGCGGCGTCGTGCTCGCCGCTGATGACGATGGCGCGGCGGTCGACCTTGAGGGCATCGAGGATGGCCTGGACGGTGCGGGTCTTGCCATCCGGGGCGGCGAGCCCATCGACGACGAGCAGGCTGCCGTTGCGGGCGTGGTTGCTCAGCGCGGAGCGAAGCGCGAGCCGCTTCATCGTGCGGGGCAGCTGCTTCGCGAAGGAATGCGGCTTGGGGCCGTGGGCCGAACCGCCGCCGACGTGGTGCGGCGCGCGGATGGAGCCCTGCCGGGAGCGGCCGAGGCCCTTCTGCCGGCGAATCTTGATGGTGGAGCCGGCGACTTCGCCGCGGCGCTTGGTGTTGGCCAGGCCGGCGCGGCGGTTCGCCATCTGGGCGACGTAGGCCTGGTGGAGGACGGCGCCGTTCGGCTCGATGGCGAAGACCTCATCGGCGGCGTCGATCTCGCGGATGCGGTTGCCGGCGGTATCGAAGACCGGGAGCTTCATTTCGATACCTTCCTTGCTTTGCGGATGCGCACGAGGCCGCCCTTCGGCCCGGGGACGGACCCGGCGACGAAGATGACGCCGGCCTCATCGTTGCGGCTGACGACTTCGAGGTTCCGGACGGTGACGCGCTCGGCGCCCATGTGGCCCGCCATGCGGGTGCCCTTGAGGACGCGGCCGGGGGTAGTGCCAGAGCCGATGGAGCCGGGGGCGCGGTGCCGGTCGCTCTGGCCGTGCGTGCGCGGGCCGCCGCGGAAGCCGTGGCGCCGGACGCCGCCCTGGTAGCCGCGGCCCTTGGAGGTGGCGGTCACATCGACCCGGCCGCCGACCTCGAACAGGTCGACGCCGAGCCTGTCTCCGAGCGTGTAGGCCGTCGAGCCGTCGGTCCGGAATTCGGCGAGGTGGCGGAGCTTGAGGCCACCGGCGGCGCGGAGGTGGCCGGTCTCCGGCCGGTTGAGGCGGCGGTCCTCCTGGTAGCCGACCTGGATGGCGGCGTAGCCGTCCTTCTCCGGGGTGCGGATGAGCGTGACGTAGCAGGGGCCGACTTCGACGGCGGTGACGCCGCGCAGCCTGCCCTGTTCGTCGAAGACCTGGGTCGTGCCCAGTTTGCGGCCGAGCATTCCTTCGATGGTCATGGCGGTTACAGCTTGATCTCGATGTCGACCCCGCTCGGGAGCTGGAGCCGCATGAGGGTATCGACGGTCTTGGAGGTGGGCTCGATGATGTCGATGAGCCGCTTGTGGGTGCGGATTTCGAACTGCTCGCGGCCGTCCTTATGGATGTGCGGGCCGCGGATGACGGTGAACTTCTCGATGGAGGTCGGGAGCGGGACCGGCCCGGCGACGGCCGCGCCAGTCCGCTCGGCAGCCTCCACGATCTGCCGCGCCGACTGGTCGAGCAGGCGGTGGTCGTAGGCTTTGAGCTTGATGCGGATTTGTTGTCGTGCCATGGTGCCGGTCCCCTCGGGTGTCCTGTGCCTCAGGCGAGGATCTTGGTGACGACGCCGGCGCCGACGGTGCGGCCGCCTTCGCGGATGGCGAAGCGGAGGCCGTCTTCGATGGCGACGGGCTGGATGAGTTCGACGGTCATGGTGATGTTGTCGCCGGGCATGACCATCTCGACGCCCTCGGGCAGCTGGATGGCGCCGGTGACGTCGGTGGTGCGGACGTAGAACTGGGGCCGGTAGCCGTTGAAGAACGGCGTGTGGCGGCCGCCTTCCTCCTTGGAGAGGACGTAGACCTGGGC